>NZ_KV794843.1:0-914 GCF_001808885.1 Corynebacterium sp. HMSC074E01 | reverse complement strand
GCAGGTCAGCGCGTACAGATGGGTGTACCCGATTGCGAAGTGGATCTAGCGGGCTCTAACCCGGAGGGGTAGGCGATTCCACATCCTTAAATATAGGGGTGCGGCACGGAGTGTCGTCGATAAATAACCATTTGATGCGCGCGTGCGGAATTAACAACGAAATACCGCTAAAACAGACAACATATGGGGTGCACAGAAACACATATAAGTTCTGCGGAAAACCTATAGGGTGCGTCGCTAAAAACCGCTGTGCGCGAAAAACATAAAGGGTTTACGGACCCGGTCCCAGACCCCTCAATACTCTGAGCCGGAAGAATGGAAAGTGGAAGGTTGATGTATCCCCACTATTTATTTTTTCCGTTTTTCGGAGTACATCGGGAGCTACAACTGCGGACCAGCTCTGTGTGAACTAGATGAGAAGGCGCAGCAGCGAATCATCGACGCTGGACAGTTGGTGCTGCGGGCACGCGAGCGGCACCCCCAGCGGTCACTCGCGGAGCACTACAACCCGTTATCGATGGACCCAATTCTGCTCAAGGCTCACAACAACTTGGACCGGGAAGTCGATAAGGCTTTCGATGTGGCACGCAAACTCACCAACGAGCGCCAGCGCCAGGAGCTACTGTTCGCCAGCTACGGGGAGTTGGCGAGGGGCTATGTCTCCTCGCTTTCATCAAAATCTAAACCACCAGCAGGGTCGTTCCCCGTGCGGGTGATTTTGATCGGTCCCGCTGCTGGGTGTAGAACCCTGTCGCTGGCAACGCCGGGAACTATGACTGTGCCCGACGAGAACACGTCACTGCCATAACGCGGCTCACGGTAGACGAACATGGGTCGTTCACTACTACTGGTGGATTTCGGTTTTGGTGGTGGGGGGATTACCGCCGCCGGCCTCGATTTTTCCGTTGAGGAGG
>NZ_KV794842.1:0-448 GCF_001808885.1 Corynebacterium sp. HMSC074E01 | reverse complement strand
GGGTACACCCATCTGTACGCGCTGACCTGCGGCGTTGTGGGTTGTGCCGAGCGTGCTGCCGGAGTCCCTTTCAGTGTCCCTGGGGTAGGAGCGGCCGCATGAAGGTGCGCTCGTACCGCAGGACGCACTCGGACTCGTCTCGAATCCGGTCAGCGGCGATGAAGTCCGAGTGGGTGCCGAACAAGGTGCGGTACTGCTCGTAGGCAGCCAGGCTGGGGAAGCTGAACAGGGATTCCGCACGGTCACTCACACCTTCCGCGGGTAGGTAGTACCCGTGGTGGGTGCCGCCGTGTTCGTCGACATGCCGCATCCAAGCGCGGGCGAACTGTTCAAAGGCTGCGATCTGGTCGGGGTCGATGGTGTAGTGGACGACACAGGTGATCACATCCACAACGCTAGGCCCACAGGCGCTCATTGGGGAGCCTTTGTCTGTGCGCCTCGTGGTGCA
>NZ_KV794841.1:0-204 GCF_001808885.1 Corynebacterium sp. HMSC074E01 | reverse complement strand
CGCTGGTAGGGGCACCTGGGGTACACCCTATTGTTACGCCGGTATGCGGCAGAATGTTTCCTGTAAATAGGGCCGTTCCTAGCATTGTTTTACACGTGTCTAGCGGGGTCTAGGTCTTATGTCTACAGAAAAGTGGTGAGTGTGATGTTGCCGTCGGATTGACACGAATCAAGGCCATCTTCGATGATGAGCACGGGCTTTATG
>NZ_KV794840.1:0-4901 GCF_001808885.1 Corynebacterium sp. HMSC074E01 | reverse complement strand
CAGGTGTCTACCAAACAGGGGTCAGGTCCGTTGCACGTGCTGATCATGCCAAGCAACTCACGGATGCAGAAAAGATACGCCAACTGCAGCAAGAAAACGCCAGGCTGAAAGAAGAACGCGATATCTTGCGCAAGGCGGCCAAATATTTCATGGAAGAGACACACTGGTGATCCGCTTCCAGTTTGTCGAGGACCACCGCACCGAGTACTCGGTCAAGCGGATGTGCACCGTCCTTGGGCTCAATCGCAGCTCTTACTACAAATGGAAAGCCAGCAGCGCCCAACGGCACCGCCGGCTAATTGACGATGCCATGCTAGGGGCGAAGATCAAGGCGGTCTTTAACGAGAAAGACCAGCTCTACGGTGCCAAACGCATCGCGGCAGAGCTGACCTATAACGACGCCTACAACGACAATGGGCCGGTCAACCATAAGCGCATCGCCCGGATCATGAAGAAGCTTCGCCTGCGTGGCTACACCAAAAAACGCAAGGTCACCACCACCAGGCGTGGGCCTGGCCGCGTGGTGTTTGCCGACCTGGTCAAGCGAGATTTCACGGCTCCGGCTGCAAATAGGGTGCTAGTTGGCGATATCACCTATCTGCCGATCGCGGACGGGTCGAATATGTATCTCGCTTCAGTAATTGACTGCTATTCACGGATGCTCGTCGGCTTTGCCATCGCCGACCACATGCGCACCGAACTCGTCGAGGAAGCGCTCGAGCACGCGCACCACACCCGCGGGAGTCTTGCCGGGGCGATCTTTCATTCGGACCACGGAAGTGTCTATGCCTCATCGCAGTTTCAGGCCACCTGCCGCAGGCTCAACGTCACCCAATCCATGGGCGCAGTTGGCACCAGTGCCGACAACTCGCTGGCAGAGTCGTTTAACGCCACCCTGAAACGAGAGGTCCTCAAAGACAAGAAAGTCTTTGCCAACCAGCTCGTCTGCCGACGAGACGTCTTCGCATGGTGCGTGCGCTACAACACCAGCCGAAGACACTCCTGGTGCAAGTACCTCACCCCCACAGAGTACGAAGCCCACGCAGCGTAACAATGCGCTAAAGTAAGCCCCACAATTTCACCACCCCATGGTGTCTACTTTCCGGGGGCCGGGCCCAACCGGTGGCCTCTGGGTCTTTGCACCGGTGCCGTACGTATCGACCCACGTGCGAAGCGTGGTGCGGTAGATCCCTAAATCTTCGGCTGCGGCCTTGAGCGAGAGATGTGGATCGTTCTCGTACATCGCGACTGCGTCGCGCTTGAACTGATCCGAATAAACCTTCCTAGGCATGGAGGTAGATTACCTTTCCCCGACCCAACACGGTCGGAATCGGAGGTGTCTACCAAACAGGGGGCAGGTCCCCTACACACCCGGCCGCAACCTCAACAAAGAGCAAATCACCAGACTCGCTCACTGCCAATGGTGTCAAAAAGCACAAAGCATTGTCATCCTCGGCAAATCATCCGTCGGCAAAACATACCTGGCCCAAGCACTCCTTACCGCTGCGTGCAGAAACGACTATTCTGCCCGTTTCTTCCGCACAGACACCCTGGCCAACCAGCTGATGGTGCTACGCCATGATGACACAGCACGCATGGAGTTTCTTCAAGACTTACACCTGGCAGACGTACTCGTGCTTGATGACTTCTTAACAACGCCGATTGATGCTGCCACAGCACACCAGCTGCTCAACATTCTTGCTGAGCGCGAACACCGGAGATCAACCATTGTCACCTCCCAGTTCACACCCGATGAGTGGTACAAGTCCATCCCGGATGCTGTCATCGCCGAGTCGATCCTGAATCGGCTTGTCGTTGGCGCTGAGATCATCACACTCGAAGGACCAAACATGCGCCTCGAAGCCAATACGCAGTAGCGGCTCATAGTCAACGCCCGGGTGTTACCCGATACTCACCCGGGCGTTACTGAATACTCACCACAGCGTTACTAAATCCGTGGTCCTAACAGCTATCGCGTCCCCATTCGTGGCCATGTCTCAGTCGTTTAGCAAGCAGGCGAATACGCTCTGGTACGAGATTTTCGATGTCGTCAAAGCCAACTCGCTGGTGGACTACTCGGGGCCGACTCCTGCGGATAACGTGATGGAACGGCTACTTCAGGCACGCTCATAGTTATTGGCGTAGTGCGGGTGCAGTGTGGGCGTAGATGACGACCACTGCAATCAAGGCGATACAGACGGCGAAGGGTGCCAGCGGGTTCCACCCGTAAAGGGCGGTCGAAGCCAGCGGGGCAATCGCGTACGCCAACCCATTATTAGCGTTGATGATGCCAGCCACTGCGCCTTGCTCATCTGCACTCATCTTCAAGGTTGGGCCAGTGTTGTACCCGGGCATCGCCAGTCCCATACCTACCCCCAGCACGATACACCCGACAACCAGTAAAGCGTGCGAGGAGGTAGGCCAAATGAGCACAGTTGCAACTAGTGTAATGGCCAGACCAGTACGTAAAAGCTTCGCTGCTCCCCACCCTGTCTTTGGAGCAATCACCGCTTGGGCAATGATCATGGTCACGCCCATGATGGTCAGGTAAATCGCGGAAATACCTGCGGTCGCAGTTGCCGACAGGGCGAAGCGGTCTTGGACAGTGAATCCAAAAATCGTAGCAACAGAAGAAAACACAAGAAACATCACCAGACCAGTTGCTAGCCAGGGAGCTACACGCGGATCAGTGAAGCGAATCCGTTGAGGCTTTGCAAAAAGTTGCCCTCGGCTTTGAGGTGCGAAACTCACCAAGAGAACAACCAGACCAATCACCATCACAACGGGCATGACCACCAAGGGCAAGAGCAGGCCACCAGCAGCGGCTAACACACCTCCAGTAACACCTCCAACAATGGAGGCCATCCCTTGAGCCGCTCCAATCATGCCCAGTGCTTTTACCCGCCCGTTCTCGCTGGCAGCATGCGTGACCAGGTGGGCTTGCGCGGTCGGGGCGATCGCTGAAATCCCTCCACCATAGAGCAAACCACGAGTGATCACAACACCAAAAACTAGTCCGACACCGCCAACTACCTGGTTCATCCCCAGGTAGGAGACAATACCGAAGGCGCTCAAAGCGATGATCGCGATCACAAGCCCAGCAGCGAGTACACGTTTAGCGCCGACACGTTGGGAAGCTCGCCCCCAATAAGCACTCAAGCTCGCTAGTACAATCGCTGCCAAAGAGATAGTGGCGCCAATATGCCATTCCCGCAATCCCATCTGTCGTGACAGTGGCGCGATGATCGGATTGAGAATCATTTGCCCCATAAAGGCGAGAAAAACGATTCCCACTACCAGGTTCGCTTGCGCTCCTGGATCAATAGAGCTCTGTGTCGGCTTATTACTACGAGGGTCGGGCATCACTACACTCCATTACTAGAACACTGTTTCACTTAGGGATATTGTAGAATGGTGTTCTAGTAAGGGTCAAGGAATAAGTTAGGGTCACCTTATGAACACTGTGCTAACGGGGCGAAGGGCTGGGCTATCACGCGAGCTGATTGTCAAACAAGCTGTACAGTTAAGCGCGATCAGTGGCGTTGAGGGATGGTCAGTACGGGACATTGCCCGTGAACTGGGCGTGGTTCCCTCAGTGATTTATCATTATTTTCCAAACAAGGAAGCCATTTGTGATGCTGTTGTAGACCGGGTATGTGTCGGGATTGAAGTTCCCGACCCGGACCTTGAATGGAAAGCCTGGTTTCGAGCTATGGCTCACAATCTACGCCCCGCATTGTTAGCATATCCGGGGATTACCGACAGGTTCGCGCGGGGCAAGTTCACCGAACAGTTTTTGCCGATGATCGATGGAGCCTGGGCCAAACTACAAGAAGCTGGGTTTGGTGACAATTCGCCTGTGGCCTACACAATTATCGCGAACTCGATCATCCACACGATCGGAGCGAGAAACCTGCGCGCATCCAATCAAATCCAGCCTCGCCACAACCTGCACGAAATGCTTGTCAGGCTTGAGCCTATGATGGCTCAATCTGTTGGACTGACCAGTATTGTCAACTCTTACCTGGAGCCTCTCTCACACCCTGATGAAGAAGAAGCGATGTCCGAGGAATACTACGACCTCGTCATCGATGTGATCCTAGACGGCATCGAACACACCCTGCTGCCTTAACTCTGACCCACTTCTCAATCATCGTCTTAGTGAGCGCCCGCACAGCTGTGTACTTCAACACAGCGGATGTAGCCCAGTTGATAAGCCGGGTCAGTTCACGTTCACCCCTCGCGTTATCATGGTCACGGAGACGGTTAAGTAGTTCTTCCTGATACGGATTATTCATGGTGTGCCCTTCATCCAGGTATGGGTAAAGGGGGCCAAGGCACACACCCTGACCCCCTTCGCTGCCTGCTACGGGCTAGCGTCTACTCGGTAGCACCCGCCGTGGTCGGCTCCACCACATCCTGTTCAGCCGTCGCCAGCACCTCCGGGCGGAACACGGAACCGCCGTACACCTGGAGGCCCGTAATCGCACGGGTGAAACGGAACGGCAGCATGGACGATTCCGCCACCTCCGTGATCTGGTAGCCGAACGGGGTAGCCATCGGGTGGCCCGCAATGACCACCTCACGGCCCGCCACCGTCGGCACCGTCGGCGCGGAAATGATGCGGAACCCGAGCAGGCGACCAATCTCACCGTTCAAGAGATTGCTGTTGTTCACTGCCTTGTCCAGGCGCTCGTCGTACAGCAACGCCGATTCCATCTCCGGGCCAACCATCACGAAACGGTCAGTCTTCGGAACCGAAGTGGCGTTGAGTTTCTTACGCAGCACCACCAGCGTCTTGTACGCGTCCTTCTTCTCAATGTCGAGCGGGAGGGTGCCCACCTTGTTGGAGTTCTTCACTCCGGGCCTGGCCCCCGGAAAGTAGACACGTCGGGGGTTAG
>NZ_KV794839.1:0-1338 GCF_001808885.1 Corynebacterium sp. HMSC074E01 | reverse complement strand
TAGGGTGTACCCCAGGTGCCCCTACCAGCGGCCGCAGTTGAAGGCTTCACCTACCAAATGGTAAAGTTAGCTATATGCGAACCAGTCAGCGCTCCGAGATCCTGGAAGCTGCCCTCCGCGTCATGAACGCAGCGGAGGGTGGCGACATTACCCTTGACGCAGTGGCCCACGAGGCCGGGCTCACCAAACCGGGATTGCTATATCACTTCCGCAACCGCGACGTACTGCTCGCCGCGATCGTCGACCACGCTGCGGCCAACGTCGAGAACGACATGACTGCCACCCTTGGCAAGCCCCTCGAGAACGCCAACGCCACCGAGCGGCTCCTGAGCTACGTTCACGTCGCCGCCCACGGGGCCGCCAAGCGCGCCGAGTTCATCATCTGGGGCCAAGCGACGTATCGGCCCGAACTCACCGAACCGTGGACTACGCGGATGGGCCGCTGGCTCGAACTCCCGGACGATCTCGACGCCGCCACCCGAGCCAGGCTGACCACCGCCCGACTCGCCGCCGACGGACTCTGGGGCGCCCAGGCCACAGGTGTGTCCACCCTCCACGGCGCGGATCTCGAAGCCGTCGTCTCCAGCATTCGCTCCCTGATCGAAGGAACAACCCCATGAAGCAGTGGTTCCTGCTCGCTGGCGCCATCACTACCGAAGTGGCGGCGACGCTGTCTCTCAAGGCGGCGCTCAATCACCCATCCTGGTACATCGTGGTTGCTGCCGGATACATCGGCACTTTCGTCTTCCTCACCTTCTGCCTGCGCGAAGGAATGCAGATCGGCGTCGCCTATGGCATCTGGGGAGCCAGCGGGGTCGTGCTCGCCGCCGTGCTATCCGCCGCGATTTTCGGTGAACCTCTGACCGCTGTGATGGGTCTTGGAATGGTTGCGATC
This sequence comes from Corynebacterium sp. HMSC074E01, assembly GCF_001808885.1. NCBI lineage: Bacteria > Bacillati > Actinomycetota > Actinomycetes > Mycobacteriales > Corynebacteriaceae > Corynebacterium > Corynebacterium sp. HMSC074E01. Next base: position 443 of record NZ_KV794839.1, on the reverse strand, counting down.
ATCAGCGGTGTCCTCACCGTCGAACTCGGCTCCCAGAAAGCTCAGCAAACCGCAGCCCAGGAAGCAGGAGTCAACTCATGAGATGGATCTTCCTCGCAGGCGCCATCTTGTCCGAAGTCGTCGCGACCATGTCGCTACGAGCCTCCGACGGTGGCCGGGTGAAGAAATGGTTCATCGGCGTCATCGCGGGGTATCTCGTGGCGTTCGTCGCCTTAAGTCTCGCCTTGGCCGACGGCATGGCCCTTGGCGTCGCCTACGGCATCTGGGCAGCATCCGGCGTAGCTCTCACCGCGATCCTCGCCCGGGTCATCTTCCACGAACCCCTCACCCGAACCATGGCCCTCGGCATCCTCCTCATCGCCGTCGGAGTTCTCACCGTTGAACTCGGCGCCAACTTGGCGAACTGACGCATTTCCGCAGGTAAACCAGGCAGATTGGTGTGC
>NZ_KV794838.1:11625-12632 GCF_001808885.1 Corynebacterium sp. HMSC074E01 | reverse complement strand
CACCACCGCTGCTACGGTTGAGCCGAAGTACAACGATGGTGCTGGCCAGCCTGGTACCACCGCGCCGGTTGATGCTCCGACCTTTACTAACAAGGACGGAGACAAGGTCATTGTTCCGGAAGGCACCAAGTTCGCCACGGACAAGGATGGTGTTGAGGTCGCCGAGGATGGTTCGCTGAAGGTTCAGATTCCGGAGGATGCCAAGCCTGGTGACAAGATCACTGTTCCGGTTGTTGTGACTTACCCGGATGGCTCGACGGACAATGTTGATGTCACGGTGACTGTCACCGACCCTGATTCGACGCCTGAATGGGGAGACGGTGAAGGTGAGCCGGGTGACAAGGTTACTGTTCCGAATGAAGGTGGCGATGTTCCGGAAGGCTCTACGGTTGAGGTAAAGGGCCCCGGTAAGGCTGAAATCGATAAGAACGGCAACCTGGTTGTCGACATCGATGAGGACGCTAAGCCTGGTGACAAGGTTGTTGTCGAGGTGAAGGATCCGGAAGGCAACACAATCGACGACTCGACCGTGACTGTTACCGAGCCGAGTGCGCCTGCTGAGCAGCCGGACTGGAAGGACGGCAAGGGTAAGCCTGGCGACAAGGTTGAAATCCCGAACACTGGTGGTCCGGTTGAGGATGGCACCACGGTTGAGACCGAAGGCCCGGGTAAGGCTAAGATCGGTGAGAACGGCAAGCTGATTGTCGACATCGATAAGAACGCTAAGCCTGGTGACAAGGTTGTTGTCGTTGTCAAGGACAAGAACGGCAAGCAGATCGACCGCGTCGAGGTTGAGGTTGAGCAGCCGGATGCTCCTGCTGACAAGCCGGACTGGAAGGACGGCAAGGGTAAGCCTGGCGACAAGGTTGAAATCCCGAACACTGGTGGTCCGGTTGAGGATGGCACCACGGTTGAGACCGAGGGCCCGAATAAGGCTGAGATCGATAAGAACGGCAAGCTGATTGTCGACATCGATGAGAACGCTAAGCCTGGTGACAAGGTTGTTG
>NZ_KV794838.1:0-11525 GCF_001808885.1 Corynebacterium sp. HMSC074E01 | reverse complement strand
GTTGTCGTTGTCAAGGACAAGAACGGCAAGGAGATCGACCGCGTAGAGGTTGAGGTTGAGAAGCCGAGTGGTTCTTCCGACGGTTCTGGTTCCTCTGACCTGTCTTCGAAGCCGAACCAGCGTTGCATCAACACCGGCCTGGGTGTTGGTATCCCGCTGCTGTTCCTGATTCCGGTTGGTCTGGCTTCTCAGATGAACATTCCGGGTCTGAAGGACTTCGTTGCTCCGATTAACAAGCAGATTCGGGATCTGAATACTCAGCTGCAGAAGCAGGCTGGTGTGTTCAATGGTCCGCTGGCTGGCAAGATGGCTGGTATCGATGCGCAGCTGAAGCGTTTCGGTGTTGACCACCAGCAGGCTGCTGGCGCTGTGGCTCTGATTGCTGCTGGTGCTCTGGCTATTGGCCTTATCGCTGATGCTTGTGCGCCGGGTGCAGGTTCCTCTAACGGTTCCTCTTCCAGCAAGTAATCCGCACAGCGTAGGGACGTGTTCCCTCAAATAACACCGCCACGGGAGGCGCGTTAACCTCCCACCCAACTTGAGAGTTGATGAATCGGGACATTGCTGCCGGGCTTCATAGCCCGGTGGCGTGGCCCGGCTCATGGCTCGATTTTGTTTGTTTAATAGTTCCGAAATACCATTTGTTATTTCTCATTAGTCTTGGGTCTCTACCGAAGCTTTTCCTTTCCTTAAGCTCCAGGTGTGGAGGCTCATGGCCACTGGCTTTTTGAAGTCGGTGTGCACGTACCCCGTCGCGTAGGTCAGAGGACGCGACGGGGTACTTTCGTTTTTCTGAGCGTGCCTCTCGGTGGTGTTTCTCTTTTGTTTGAAGCAGAGGTAGATGTGCTCTTGTGAGGTACGTCTTGCTAAGCTGACAGTGCTTCTTGAGCATGCTTAGCTGGTGTTCTATTGGGTGCTAGCGGCTTCTAATTACACATCGTCACGGGTGCTTCCTTGTTTGCCTTGATTGTGCTTAGCCCAATTCCGTTTCTCTTGTCTTATTGGGTTTGCATGGAATGGCTGAGGAGGCTGAGATGCCGCGTCATAGCGGCGAACCGTCGAACCTGATCCGGATAATGCCGGCGAAAGGGAGGAATCATGAACTCTGTATCTCATGGTGGATTTGTTAATGGCGCATCTACGAATGGTGTAGCTCCGCGCAGTTTGAATTGGCGTGTCGTGGACATCGTGGTGGCATCCGTGCTGGGCGTGGCGTGCGGAATTGTGTTCCTGGCGTGGAACACGGTGGGCTACGCCTGGTTCCAAGCTATGGATGCGCTCACCCCGGGCTTGGGTGGTATTGCCACTGGCATTTGGCTGCTGGGCGGTGTCGTTGGTGGCCTGATTATCCGCAAGCCGGGTGCGGCACTCTACGTAGAGCTGTTGGCGGCGATTGTGTCAGCGGTGCTGGGCTCCCAGTGGGGGATTAGTACGTTGTACTCCGGTATTGCGCAGGGCATTGGTGTGGAGATTGTCTTGGCCATCTTCCTCTACCGCCGCTTTGGTCTGGGCATTGCGATGCTTGGTGGCATGGCTGCGGGCTGGGGTGCTTTTGTGCTGGAGCTGTTTACCTCCGGAAACCTGGGCAAGACTCTCCAGTTCAACATCATCTACCTAGTGACGCTGAGCATCTCCGGAGCCATTCTGGCGGGAGCTGTCGGTTACTTCGTGGTTAAGGCTCTTGCGAAGACTGGTGCGCTGGATCGCTTTGCGGTTGGACGCGAACAGCACAACGCTTAGGCAGCGTTGCTTGTTGCTAGTTTGCGTTGTTCTTACTTGTTCCGCGTTGTTTGTTGTTTGTTGATCGTGGACTGATGTTGGTTGGCGTTGCTGACTGTGATGGCTGGTTCTGATGGCTGATGTGGGTAGTGCTGGTGCCACGAAGCTTGTGGCTCGTGGCTTTGGCTGGACGCATGCGGGAAGGCGTGCGCCGGCGCTGGCGGATATTGACCTAGTTGTATCGCCGGGGGAGAAGGTGCTGCTGTGCGGTGATTCCGGTTCCGGAAAATCCACGCTTTTGGCAGCCATAGCGGGTGTGCTTGGTGGGGATGATGAAGGTACACGCGTTGGCTCGATTCTTCTTGAGGATGCCGCCGGTCACGTCGAGCCACCCGGGCGCACCATTCCGGTGGGGCTGGTGCTGCAGGACCCAGACTCGCAGGTGATTGCCGCGCGTGTGGGAGATGATGTGGCCTTTGGTTGTGAGAATCTGGCCTACCCACGCACGGAGATATGGCAGCGGGTAGCTGCGGCGCTATCGATGGTGGGGCCTGAAGTCGACTTGTCTTTCCCCACGGAGCGTCTGTCCGGAGGGCAAAAGCAGCGTCTGGCGTTGGCCGGTGTTATAGCGATGGGCGCGGGCATGGTGTTGCTGGATGAGCCCACGGCGAACCTCGATCCGGAGGGTGCGCGAGAGGTCATCGAGGCGGTATCCACCATGCTGGAGAGCACTGGTGCCACCCTCATCGTGGTGGAGCACCAGCACGCAGCGTGGAAGGGTGTGCTCGACCGTGCGATTGAGCTGAAGGATGGGCGCATCGTCGCTGATGGGTCACTGGAAACTGTTGTCGCTTCGCGCTCAATTAGCGGTTTGCCGCGGGCACGGGGGATTGATGGGGCGTCGTCAAGCAGCGTTGAGGTAGCGCCGGGATCGGACGTATCTCATGTGTCCGGGCCGGAGACGGCGGCGCTGTGGAGTACGGACTTGGTCACCCGCTTTGGGCCGCCGCGTAGCTATGCGTTGCCGCGGGGGATGTCCACGGTGATTACTGGGCCCAATGGCGCGGGCAAGACCACGTGGCTGATGACGGTGGCGGGGTTGCTTCCGGCAGTGTCCGGAGAGATTGGTGTGGCGGAGTATGTGCGGCGGGGGCTGAAGGGCTCGCCGCTGACGTGGAAGTCCCGGGAGTTGGCGGACCGCATTGGGTTCGTCTTCCAGAACCCCGAGCACCAGTTCGTCGCCCGCACGGTAGCGGAGGAGCTGCGCGTGGCACCCCGGGTGATGCACCGCGAGGTGCCAGAGAAGCGCATTGCAGAGCTCGTGGAGGCTTTGCGTTTGGAGCATCTGCTCAACGCCAATCCGTTTACGCTCTCCGGAGGGGAGAAGCGCAGGCTGTCTGTGGCCACGGCGTTGGTCACGGCGCCGGAGGTGTTGCTTCTTGATGAACCAACTTTTGGCCAAGACCCTCATACCTTTACCGAGCTGGTGTGGCTGCTGCGGCGCATGGCGGATGAGGGGACGACGATTGCTTCGGTGACCCACGATCCGTTGTTCATTTCCGCGTTGGGCGACTACCGAGTGGAGGTGAGCCGTGGCTAAATCTTCTTCGGTGAGCGTGAAGGACGCTGGCCGTTTGGGCAACGCTGGATTGCTGCGTGGGGTAAATCCGCTGACGCGCATCTTCCTGATGTTCGTGTGGGTGACACCCTTGTTGCTCTCAGTGGATTGGGTCTCCGCGGTGGTGTCGTTGGGGATGACTCTGCTCTTTGCGCCGCTGTGCGGGGTGTCCTGGCCGCGGCTGTTTAAGGCTGGGTGGTTCCTGTTTCTTATTGCGCCATTGTCCGGTATTTCGATGCTGCTCTACGGTGCGCCCGGCGGGCGGGAGTACTTCAGCTGGTGGCTGATTACGGTCACGGATAACTCACTGGAGCTGGCCATCGCCATTACGGTGCGTGTGCTGGCAGTGGCGCTGCCGATGGTGGTGCTGGCGCGAGATATTGACCCGACAGAGCTTGGCGACGCCCTCTCTCAAATCCTCAAGCTGCCCTCCCGGTTTGTCATCGGGGCGGTGGCCGGGGTGCGCATGATGACGCTGTTCAAATCAGACTGGCAGTACCTGGCCATGGCGCGGCGTGCGCGTGGGCTTACCGACGAAGGCCGCATCAAGCACCTCATCACTATGTCCTTCGGATTGTTGGTGCTGGCCCTGCGCCGCGGCGGGAAGCTCGCCACGGCGATGGAAGCGCGCGGATTTGGTCGCACCCCGCCGGGCGGCGGCCAGCGCACGTGGGCGCGGCCCTCCCAATTAGCCGGCCGGGACTGGCTGGTGATGGTGGTGGGAACCGGCCTTGCGGCGCTTCCGGTGGTAGTTTCGGTTCTCAGTGGGTCCTGGAGATTCTTCGGACTCTAGGATGACTCTCTCTTAAAGCTGCACGCTAGACATACCCAGAAGTGGTGAAAGAAAACATGCAGGACACGGACCGCACGGACCAACGGGAAGGCGGTAAGGGAACTGCCGATACCAACGCCACCGAGATGGACAGGCTCTTGAATGATGTGGTGTCGCTCGCGGCAGCGCGCAAGCGCCCGATGCGCCCAGTCACCGTGCTTATCGACGGCCCCTCCGGCGCCGGCAAAACCTGGACCTCCGTGGCCCTAGCGGAGCGCACGGGGTGGCGAGTAGTCCACCTCGACGAGTTCTACCCCGGCTGGCATGGGCTCAAAGAAGGCTCAGAGATGGTTTCAGAGCAAGTGCTGCGGGAGAATAACCCGGGCTATTGGCGCTGGGATTGGGAAGCCAACGCCCCGAAGGACTGGGCCAGCCTGGATGAACGCGATGATTTGATCGTCGAGGGCGTGGGTTCTGTCACCGAGGCCACCGTGGCCGCCGCCAAGGAGCGTGGCTCCGTGGTGACCGTGCGAATCGACGGCCCACGCGAGAAGCGCCGCGAGCGCGCCCTTGAGCGCGACCCCGGTTATGAAGAGTGGTTTGAAACCTGGGAGAAGCAGGAACAAAAGCACTTCGCCGAACGCGCCGTGGAGGCGGACCTGAGCTGGGAGTGGCGCTAGTTCATACTGCGGTTCGAGTGCCAAGCCAAGCGGACGAAACTCGGATTTGGGCAGATCAGCGGGCTAATGGTAGTCTGTCCAAGGTTTCATCTTTATAGGAGATGAAAAGTCTGATCGGTATCTCAGCCACCCTGTGGCTGAGAGAAGTTCTGGACATGCGGAAGGGCCCCGGAGAAGAGCCCCTATTTTTGCATGTTTGGGCGAGTGGAAACGGTCAGTTCAAGCCGAAGTCATAGAGAAAGACTAGATTTATGCCAACTATTCAGCAGCTGGTCCGCAAGGGCCGCCACGACAAGAAGGCCAAGGTTGCTACGGCCGCCCTGAAGGGCTCCCCGCAGCGCCGTGGCGTGTGCACCCGCGTGTACACCACCACCCCGAAGAAGCCGAACTCGGCTCTGCGTAAGGTTGCCCGTGTGCGCCTGACCTCCGGTATCGAGGTTTCCGCCTACATTCCGGGCGAGGGCCACAACCTGCAGGAGCACTCCATGGTGCTCGTCCGCGGTGGTCGTGTGAAGGACCTCCCGGGTGTTCGCTACAAGATTATCCGCGGCGCACTGGATACCCAGGGCGTGAAGGACCGTAAGCAGGCTCGTTCCCGCTACGGCGCAAAGAAGGGACAGTAATCAACAATGCGTAAGAATGCTGCACCGAAGCGTCCTGTAGTTAAGGACCCGGTTTACAACTCCGAGCAGGTCACCATGCTCGTGAACAAGATCCTGCGTGACGGCAAGAAGTCCACCGCTGAGCGTATCGTCTACGGCGCTCTCGAGGTCTGCCGCGAGAAGACCGGCACCGACCCGGTTGGCACCCTGGAGAAGGCTCTGGGCAACATCCGCCCGGACCTCGAGGTTCGCTCCCGCCGCGTGGGTGGCGCTACCTACCAGGTCCCGGTTGAGGTCAAGCCAGCTCGTTCCAACACCCTGGCTCTGCGTTGGCTGGTGACCTTCACCCGTCAGCGTCGTGAGAACACCATGATCGAGCGTCTCGCCAACGAGATCCTCGATGCATCCAACGGCCTGGGCGCTTCCGTCAAGCGTCGTGAGGATACTCACAAGATGGCTGAGGCCAACCGCGCCTTCGCTCACTACCGCTGGTAATCCCACCGGTATAACCCGCCACATGGCATCATGGCTCGAACAGCGATATCATCGTTTACCTGCGCTGACAATGCGTGTTCTCGCTCCCTTTGGCGGAGCGTCGCACGCTAGCTAGTGCGGAACCTAAACTTGAATAGCGTTGTTCGAGCCATTTTTTATGGCGTGAGCTTCACGCCTCACGCTGACGTATAGGCCCAGACGTGGCAAAATAGACCAAGACCTATCCATGAAGACGTCCTTGTAACGTGGTTGGCGGTTAGCTGACTCGGGCGTCGACGACAATTAAGTTGGGGTATTAACTGTGGCACAAGAAGTGCTTAAGGATCTGAATAAGGTCCGCAATATCGGCATCATGGCGCACATCGATGCGGGTAAGACCACTACCACCGAGCGCATTCTCTTCTACACCGGTATTAACCGTAAGGTCGGCGAGACCCACGATGGTGGCGCTACCACTGACTGGATGGAGCAGGAGAAGGAGCGCGGCATCACCATTACGTCCGCTGCTGTGACCTGTTTCTGGAACAACAACCAGATCAACATCATTGACACCCCGGGTCACGTGGACTTCACCGTTGAGGTTGAGCGCTCCCTGCGTGTTCTCGACGGCGCTGTTGCTGTCTTCGACGGCAAGGAAGGTGTGGAGCCGCAGTCCGAGCAGGTGTGGCGCCAGGCTGCTAAGTACGACGTCCCTCGTATCTGCTTCGTCAACAAGATGGACAAGATGGGCGCGGACTTCTACTTCACCGTTCAGACCATCATTGATCGCCTCGGCGCTAAGCCGTTGGTCATGCAGCTGCCGATCGGTGCTGAGGATGACTTCGACGGCGTCGTCGACCTGATCAACATGCAAGCGCTGACCTGGCGCGGCAAGGTAGAAACCGGAACCGAAGCCACTATCGAGGAGATCCCGGCCGAGCTGCAGGAGAAGGCTGAAGAGTACCGCGAGAAGCTGCTCGAGGCCGTCGCTGAGTCCGACGAAGAGCTCATGGAGAAGTACTTCGGTGGCGAAGAGCTGACCATTGAGGAAATCAAGGGCGCTATCCGCAAGATGACCGTGAACTCCGAGATCTACCCGGTCCTCTGCGGTACCGCTTACCGCAACAAGGGTGTCCAGCCGCTGCTCGACGCTATTGTTGACTACCTCCCGAACCCGCTGGACATCGGCGAGGTCAACGGCACCTCCCTCGACGGTGAGGAGACCCTGACCCGTAAGCCTTCCGTTTCCGAGCCGTTCTCCGCACTGGCCTTCAAGATTGCCGTGCACCCGTTCTTCGGCAAGCTCACCTACGTGCGCGTCTACTCCGGCCAGGCTATCCCGGGCGAGCAGATGCTCAACTCCACCAAGAACAAGAAGGAGCGCGTGGGCAAGCTCTTCCAGATGCACGCGAACAAGGAGAACCCGGTCGAGCACGCCGACGCCGGTAACATCTACGCGTTCATCGGTCTGAAGGAAACCACCACCGGTGACACCCTGTGTAACCCGGACAACCCGATTATCCTCGAGTCCATGGACTTCCCGGATCCGGTTATCCAGGTTGCTATTGAGCCGAAGACCAAGGCTGACCAGGAGAAGCTGGGTACCGCTATCCAGAAGCTGGCTGAAGAGGACCCGACCTTCACCGTTCACCTCGATGAGGAATCCGGCCAGACCGTTATCGGCGGTATGGGCGAGCTGCACCTCGACGTTCTGGTTGACCGCATGAAGCGCGAGTTCAAGGTTGAGGCAAACATCGGTAACCCGCAGGTTGCTTACCGCGAGACCATCCGCAAGAAGGTCGAGTCCCTCGACTACACCCACAAGAAGCAGACCGGTGGTTCCGGCCAGTTCGCAAAGGTCATCGTTACCATCGAGCCTTACAACCCGGATCCGGAGGAGCTGGAAGAGGGCGAGTCCGCAACCTACAAGTTCGAGAACGCCGTCACCGGTGGCCGCGTTCCGAAGGAGTACATCCCGTCCGTCGACGCTGGTATTCAGGACGCTATGCAGTACGGCTTCGTCGCTGGCTTCCCGCTGGTGAACATCAAGGCCACCCTCGAGGACGGCGCTTACCACGACGTTGACTCCTCTGAGATGGCCTTCAAGCTCGCTGGCTCCCAGGTCCTCAAGGAGGCCGTTGCCAAGGCAAAGCCGGTTCTGCTTGAGCCGATCATGGCCGTTGAGGTCGTGACCCCGGAGGAGTACATGGGTACCGTCAACGGTGACATCTCCTCCCGCCGTGGCCAGGTCTTCGCGATGGAAGACCGCTCCGGCGCTAAGGTGGTCAAGGCTAAGGTTCCGCTGTCCGAGATGTTCGGCTACATCGGTGACCTGCGTTCCTCCACCGCTGGCCGTGCAAACTTCACCATGGTCTTCGATTCCTACGCTGAGGTTCCGTCCTCCGTGGCACAGGAGATCATCGAGGAGCGCACCGGCTCCAAGGCCTAAGGGCTAAAGGGGAACCGATCGATTCCCCTCCCTGTGGGGGCTGGTAGTCTTCGCCAGTAGACACCAACTCCCAGCGCTGGGGAGGTAGCGGTCCGCTGAATGCGTAAACATTTTGCGCGTTGAGCCGGCCGTTACCCTCCCAGGATCCTTTAAATTGATTCTTGTCGAGGGTCAACGTCCGCACGTGTTGGGCGGGGTTACCTCCTATTTGGGCAGTTTGAAAAAACTGCGGCATAAATCTAGGATCGTGTAACTGGCACGTAAGAAAGCGTCATTAGCGCTTATGGGCTTCGGCCCGAAGTGCCAATGGCAATACAAACCACGTGGCTGCGAAATACGTAGCCGCCATAGAGTCCAGGAGGACAAACAGTGGCAAAGGAGAAGTTCGAGCGTACGAAGCCGCATGTGAACATCGGCACCATCGGACACGTCGACCACGGCAAGACCACCACCACCGCAGCGATCACCAAGGTTCTGGCTGACGCTTACCCGGAGGAGAACACCGCTTTCGCCTTCGACATGATCGATAAGGCTCCTGAGGAGAAGGAGCGCGGTATTACCATCAACATCTCCCACGTTGAGTACTCCACCCCGAAGCGCCACTACGCACACGTGGACGCCCCGGGCCACGCCGACTACATCAAGAACATGATTACCGGCGCTGCTCAGATGGACGGCGCTATCCTGGTTGTTGCTGCAACCGATGGCCCGATGCCGCAGACCCGCGAGCACGTTCTGCTGGCTCGCCAGGTTGGCGTTCCGTACATCCTCGTTGCACTGAACAAGTGCGACATGGTTGACGATGAGGAAATCATCGAACTCGTCGAGATGGAGATCCGCGAGCTGCTCGCCGAGCAGGACTACGACGAGGAAGCTCCGATCGTTCACATCTCCGCTCTGAAGGCTCTTGAGGGCGACGAGAAGTGGGTACAGTCTGTCATCGACCTGATGCAGGCTTGCGATGACTCCATCCCGGATCCGGAGCGTGAGCTGGACAAGCCGTTCCTGATGCCGATCGAGGACATCTTCACCATTACCGGCCGCGGTACCGTTGTTACCGGCCGTGTTGAGCGTGGCTCCCTGAACGTCAACGAGGACATCGAGATCATCGGTATCAAGGACAAGTCCATGTCCACCACCGTTACCGGTATCGAGATGTTCCGCAAGATGATGGACTACACCGAGGCTGGCGACAACTGTGGTCTGCTTCTGCGTGGTACCAAGCGTGAAGAGGTTGAGCGTGGCCAGGTTTGCATCAAGCCGGGCGCTTACACCCCGCACACCAAGTTCGAGGGTTCCGTCTACGTCCTGAAGAAGGAAGAGGGTGGCCGCCACACCCCGTTCATGGACAACTACCGTCCGCAGTTCTACTTCCGCACCACCGACGTTACCGGCGTCATCAAGCTGCCTGAGGGCACCGAGATGGTTATGCCGGGCGACAACGTTGAGATGTCCGTAGAGCTCATCCAGCCGGTCGCTATGGACGAGGGCCTGCGCTTCGCTATCCGCGAGGGCTCCCGTACCGTCGGCGCTGGCCGCGTTACCAAGATCCTCGACTAATTCTCGCTAGGGCCTAAGGCCCTTCCTGATTAGCAGGTCTGCAAGCCGCTCAATCCCTGATGGGGTTGGGCGGCTTTGGTGATCGCGGACCTACTAGGCTTGGAAGTCATGTTTGACCCAACCCGCATTGACCGCACCCTCGCCGCTCTACGCGCCGCGTGGGAAGGCCAACCGGATCTTCCCTTGGGAACCCTGTTCGGCATGCTGGCGGCTGAAGGCTATGGCTGGGGCGTGCCTGACGGCGAACTCACCGCCCGCCTTGAGTCCATGGCAGCCGTCCACCCGCCGCTAGTGCCTCTCGACGCCCACCTCATCACCGAAGGCCTCTGGCTCGTCGTCACCCCGTCCCACCGCGTTACCTTGACGCCTAACGCCCTTTCCAAAGCCTCGGCCGTCCCAGTTGCCAAGGCCCTCACCGAGCCCTCTGAACCTCAGACTTCACGCCCCGGTTGCATGGCTGTAGTGCGACCGGTGTCTAAGGAAGGACAGCGCGGGCAACCTGTGGCGTGGCAGGTCTCAGCGCTCCGTGCGGTGGGCCCTGGCCGCCCGCTTGTCCTCGCAGACACGGAAGGTTTCGAGCATCGCTTCGGTGTCGTCGAGTCTGTTACTCGGCTGCGCGAGGACAGTCGCAGTTTGACTGGCTTGAAGCGCCGCAGCGTGGGGGATCGTGTGTGGTTCATCCGCACCGATACGGAGACAATCCTCCTCGACCATGGCCTGCATATGGTCGAGCGCAAGAACCGCGAGCTCATCCGCACTGATTTCTCGTGGCATCGAATCGAGGAAGGCGAAATAGGAAAGCCCCTCCGTATCCATCTTTCGCGCGGCACCATGCACACGTTGGGCGTCATCAAGGAGCTCATCCTCGCAGAGTCTGAACCTTGGAGCCCTCCCTCCTCGCCACCCCATTAAGCAGTCAGTAGTTAGCGGATTTCCCTTTAAGGGCTTAGAAACCCCGTTGCTCCTGCCGCTTTCGGCGGCACGTGCAGAGGGGCTTGAGATCGCCTAAATCCCCGCAATCCTGGAGTCGCCCTTTAAGGGCTTAAGGAGGCCTGTCGTCTCTGCCCCTGCTACTTCCGGCAGCACGTGCGGCGGGACCTGAGATCGCCGATTCCCCCGTCAGCCTGGATTTGGTTGACGGGTGGCGCTCGCATAAGGCTCGCCGATGTGCCCGCGTACCTTGCTGTGGTTAGCGGGTGCTTCCATCGGGGTGGTGTTGGTGCTGGTGGTGAGCCCTTTCCTTTCTCTCATCGCGGTGTCTGGTGGCTGCGGGTGTTAGCTGCTGTCGGGTGGTGGGGCTGGTGGTTGTTGTGGTGTTGTGCCCGGTGTTGTTGCAGCTCCTTGTTCTGGTGCTGTGGCCTGTGTCTTTGTGGCTGTTTCCCGTTCGGTGTTGAGTCTGGTTAGTGCTTCTTGGTATTCCGGCATTGCGGTAATCGGCGCACCCCAGGGTGGGATGAAGCTGACTCCGGTGTTGAGTCGGTACATGTAGCCACGCCCGGTAGGCCTTAAAGGGTCATCGTCGTTAATACCGTTGTGGTAGGCACATAGGAAGGTCAGGTTGTTGATGTTGGTGTAGCCACCAGCCTGCCAAGGCACCAAATGATGGACCTGGCAGTAATCAGCTGGTTTATTGCAGCCAGGTCTAGAGCAG
>NZ_KV794837.1:0-4155 GCF_001808885.1 Corynebacterium sp. HMSC074E01 | reverse complement strand
AGAACGGTGAGCCTGGCAACACCGACCCGACCAACCCGGATACCGACGGTGATGGTGTAACAGACCGTACTGAAATCGAGATTGGAACTGATCCGAACAACCCGGACACCGATGGTGACGGCGTCAACGACGGTGACGAGATCAAGGACGGCACCGATCCGAAGAATCCGGATACCGATGGTGACGGCGTCAACGACGGCCAGGAGAAGAAGGACGGCACCAACCCGCTCGACAAGAGCGACTTCAAGGGCAACGAAGGCTCTGACGAGGACGACAAGCCGAGCATTGTTGCTGTTGGCACCGTCGATGAGATTCCGGCTAACGGCAAGCCGAAGAAGCTGGATGACAAGGTCAAGAACCCGACTGAGGGTATGACTGGTGAGGTCATCGGCAAGGACGGCAAGCCGATTGAGGGTGCGAAGGTCGAGATCGATCCGAACACCGGTGAGATCAAGGTGTCGGTGCCGGAGGGCACGAAGCCGCAGGATGCCAAGGTCGCTGTCAAGGACAAGGACGGCAACAAGATTGGTGATGTTGATGTCAAGATCACCGACCCGGAGAAGCCGTCTAAGCCGGGTAATGGTTCCTCTGACCTGTCTTCGAACCTGTCCCAGCGCTGCATCAACACCGGCCTGGGTGTTGGTATTCCGCTGCTGTTCCTGATTCCGGTTGGTCTGGCTTCCCAGATGAATATTCCGGGTCTGTCGGACTTTGTTGCTCCGATTAACAAGCAGATTCGGGATCTGAATACTCAGCTGCAGAAGCAGGCTGGTGTGTTCAATGGTCCGCTGGCTGGCAAGATGGCTGGTATCGATGCGCAGCTGAAGCGTTTCGGTGTTGACCACCAGCAGGCTGCTGGCGCTGTGGCTCTGATTGCTGCTGGTGCTCTGGCTATTGGCCTTATCGCTGATGCTTGTGCGCCGGGTGCAGGTTCCTCTAACGGTTCCTCTTCTTCCAAGTAAGAGACACTAACGCACACCGAGGGCCAGCCGGCCCTGAGTGGCCGGCTGACGCATAGAAGGTCAGTCTAAATACCAAGGCCCCCTTTCCCACCGTTTCCCTGCGGTGGGGAGGGGGCTTGGTGATCCTAGGGTTCAGTCCGGCGCACTGGGTGGCCGGTGCCCGATGGGGTTGGGATGGTGGGGTTTGGGGGACGTCGCCAAGCAATGCAGCGCCAGAAGTATGCGATAATTCGAGAATGACTACCGTAGGCGACATCGCAGGCCAGATCGGAACCCCTCTGACAGGAAACGCCACCAAGGTGCTGCTCCTGGGAGCGGGCGAGTTGGGCAAGCAGTTGGTAATTGCCTTTCAGAACTTAGGACTCGAGGTCCACGCCGTGGACCGCTACGCAGGAGCACCCGCGCAGCAGCTTGCGCACTTTAGCTACATTGCAGATATCAGGGACCCGCACAAGGTGTGGGAGCTGACAGAGCGCATCAAGCCGGACTATGTGGTCCCGGAGGTGGAGACAGTCGCGGTGGAAGCGCTGAAGCGCATTGAGGAATTCGGCACCACCGTTGTGCCTTCGGCGCGAGCATGTGAGCTGACACAGAGCCGGGAGAGCGTGCGTGAGGTGGCTGAGAGCATCGGCTTGCCCGTAACGGCCTATCGCTTTGCTGAGTCCGCTGAAGAGTTGCAGGACGCGGTGGGGGGGTTGGGGCTGCCGTGCATCGTGAAACCGGATATTACGACCTCCGGTAAGGGGCACGTGCTTCTTAAGGAAGAAGAGGACGTGCAGGAGGCGTGGTCCATGGTGCGCCACGTGTCATCGGATTATAAGCGCGTGGTGGTGGAGCGCTTCGTTGACTTTGATTATGAGGTCACGCTGCTTGCTGTGCGCTCTATTGACCCGGCTACGGGCAAGATGGCCACGTGGTTCAGTGAGCCCATTGGCCACCGTCATGAGAATGGTGATTTGGTGGAGTCCTGGCAGCCCATGGCGATGAGTGAGGACGCCTTGGCGAACGCGCGCTCCGTTGCGGCGCGTATCTCTAATGAGTTGGGCGGGCGGGGCGTCTACGGCGTTGAGCTCTTCGTGGCGGGCGATGAGGTGTACTTCTCCTCCGTCTCACCGCGTCCTTTGGACACCGCCATGCTGACCGGATACACGCAGCGTTTCTCGGAGTTTGAGCTCCACGTCCGTGCGATTCTGGGCTTCCCTATTGACGTGACGTTGGTCAGCCCCGGTGCTGCGGTCATTCTGCACGCGGACGCTGAGCTTGATGACGTCTCCTACACCGGCCTCGACACCGCCCTTTCCTACGAAGAGACGGATGTGCGCCTGTTTGGCAAACCGTGGGCTTATGCCGGCCGACGCATGGGCATGGTGGCCACGACTGCTGAGGACGTTGAGACCGCCCGCGACAGGGCAGCGCTGGCGGCTGGAAAGATCACTGTGGGGCCGAATGCTGATAAAACCGTCCACGGTGACTCACAGCCCGTGGAGCCGACCGCCACTGCCGTCTCTGATATTGAGGTCATCGAGGTCCCGGAACCGGTTGTCGACGTCGACCCGAAACTCATCCGCTCCACCGACGATTAAAGAAACAGTGACGTTATAAGTTAAGGGGAATGATACCCTGTGCCTTGGCAGGGGAGCGGGGTGCTGAATGTGATTGAAGTGGCCGTGTGTTGCGCACGGCCACTTCTGCGCATTTCTGGGGGCTAGTTGTCTGCAGGCTGGAGAGGTGTGCGGGGCATCTTCCGTGCGGGAAGTCGGTTGGCTCAGCACCGCCTTAAGGAAACGCTTATGCAAAAACTTAAGAAACCTTAAATGGAGAAATCTAAGAAAATCTGAGTTATGTGCCGTGTCAACATTTAGGCGAACGTATTGTCGAAAAACGGCCTGAAGGTCGAGCGCACAGCACGTTTTACCTGCCGAAATGTCGCCATATGAGGGTATAAGGAAAAGTTATGCAGCAATCAACTATCTTGCGACTAGCTGTGAGTGATGATAGTCTCCTGGGTGGACTATAAGAGTACGTGAGATTCTTAAGGAGAATTGCCGGTCAGGGTGTAAAAACCTACGTCCAGATTTCAGATTGTCTCAGCGGAAACTTACTGCTGTGCAGAACAACTTGTAGACATTCACATCATTCGAAGAGGAAACGATGAGTAAATTAAGGAATATCTCCAGAGAGGGGTGGATGGTCCTTACTGCTGTTTTCACGGCAATAGCAGTGATTGCGGCCATGGTCACCGTTCCCTGGACGAAGGCGGATGCGGCTGAGCCGACCGACTTCGTGCCGAATGAGACGCTTAGCCCCCATCGCGTGAAAGATGGCCGTGACACCACTTGGGGTCCACTGGTGTGGGCTGGTGTACCAGAGGGGAAGCCTAAAACTAATCAAACTGGCAATGACGTCGGTTGGGCCTGGTGCATTGATTTCACAACCCAAGATCCGGTGGCTGTAAATAGGAAATATCACAAGTCGACGGCGGGCGCGCTTCGCTTTGACGACCCGAAGTATCAGGACGCTGCGATTGGTATGGCGATGAAGCTTCGTGATGCCACTAAGGCGGGAGATAAGAAGCTTACTGCGAATTACAGCGTTTACTTGGCTGCCCTGGTCTCGGACGCTGGAGGTCGCGCAGAGGCTATTAAGGTGATACGAGGGCAAGGAGTTAGCCAACCCGACCGCTTTACGGCTTTTACGGGTAATGAGGACGAGTTCACGTCCCTCACAGGACTCCGGATTATCAGCGATTCTGGTGACAAGTTCAATCTTGATACTTGGTTTAAAGTTGACCCGTCGGTGACTATTGACCGTCAGCCGGCTGATGCCTTTATCACCATTGTTGGTCCGGACGGCAACTGGCGTATTCGCAATGGTTTTGGTCAGCGAGTAGTTCCTGTTGACCAGCCGGGTCTGCCTGGTGGGGTAAAGATTTCCACGAAGGCCAACTTTGCTGAGGGTTCGACTCAGGTTGTTGCTGGTGCGCAGGTTAATGACCGTGTTACCTACGAGAACCTGGTTCCGGGTAAGGAATACACTCTGTTCGCTGAGCTGATTTCCAAGGCTGATGGCAAGACCGTTCTGGGTGAGGGTGAGAAGACCTTTACTCCGGAGTCTGCTAACGGTGAGGTTGTAGTTGAAATCACTGTTGCTGAGTCTGTGACTAAGCCGGTTGAGGCTGCGGTTGCTTTTGAGA
>NZ_KV794836.1:0-1072 GCF_001808885.1 Corynebacterium sp. HMSC074E01 | reverse complement strand
GTGACGGTACCTGTATAAGAAGCACCGGCTAACTACGTGCCAGCAGCCGCGGTAATACGTAGGGTGCGAGCGTTGTCCGGAATTACTGGGCGTAAAGAGCTCGTAGGTGGTTTGTCGCGTCGTCTGTGAAATTCCGGGGCTTAACTTCGGGCGTGCAGGCGATACGGGCATAACTTGAGTGCTGTAGGGGAGACTGGAATTCCTGGTGTAGCGGTGAAATGCGCAGATATCAGGAGGAACACCGATGGCGAAGGCAGGTCTCTGGGCAGTTACTGACGCTGAGGAGCGAAAGCATGGGTAGCAAACAGGATTAGATACCCTGGTAGTCCATGCCGTAAACGGTGGGCGCTAGGTGTAGGGGGCTTCCACGTCTTCTGTGCCGTAGCTAACGCATTAAGCGCCCCGCCTGGGGAGTACGGCCGCAAGGCTAAAACTCAAAGGAATTGACGGGGGCCCGCACAAGCGGCGGAGCATGTGGATTAATTCGATGCAACGCGAAGAACCTTACCTGGGCTTGACATACACCAGATTGCTGCAGAGATGTAGTGTCCCTTGTGGTTGGTGTACAGGTGGTGCATGGTTGTCGTCAGCTCGTGTCGTGAGATGTTGGGTTAAGTCCCGCAACGAGCGCAACCCTTGTCTTATGTTGCCAGCATTTGGTTGGGGACTCATGAGAGACTGCCGGGGTTAACTCGGAGGAAGGTGGGGATGACGTCAAATCATCATGCCCCTTATGTCCAGGGCTTCACACATGCTACAATGGTCGGTACAACGCGCAGCGACACTGTGAGGTGGAGCGAATCGCTGAAAGCCGGCCTTAGTTCGGATTGGGGTCTGCAACTCGACCCCATGAAGTCGGAGTCGCTAGTAATCGCAGATCAGCAACGCTGCGGTGAATACGTTCCCGGGCCTTGTACACACCGCCCGTCACGTCATGAAAGTTGGTAACACCCGAAGCCAGTGGCCTAAACTTGTTAGGGAGCTGTCGAAGGTGGGATCGGCGATTGGGACGAAGTCGTAACAAGGTACCCGTACCGGAAGGTGCGGGTGGATCACCTCCTTTCTAAGGAGC
>NZ_KV794835.1:0-56692 GCF_001808885.1 Corynebacterium sp. HMSC074E01 | reverse complement strand
AAAAGCACAGGCCACAACACCAACCCAAGGCTCACCGGGTCAAACCCCAGACAAACCGCCAACCCAACCACCAGACCCACCACCCGACAGCAGCTAACCCCCGCCGCCACCCAGCGCAGAACAAGCAGAAAGGAAAACGGCTCACCACCCGCGACAACACCGCCACCCGCCATCCGAAGGAAGGTTCGCGGGCATATCGGCGATCCTTCAGTTCAACACCACCCACAAACCACAACAAGGTACGCGGGAACTCGGCGATCCCTGACCACGGGTAATGTGCCACAAAATGCAGTGGGAGTACCGGAACTCTTAAGCTCTTAAAGAACGAGACCCGCCAACCGAGGCCAGACTGACGGGGAACTCGGCGATCCTAGGGACAGCGCACCCAACGATTGGAAGATGGTTGACGCGGATATCGGTAAACGCCTCCACTGACCCCATGCTGTGGGTGCACCCACAGCCCCTTTAAGGGACAAGACGCGCTGTTCCGCTTGTTATCGTGTTTGTAACTGCAGGAAACACTCTTACCCAAGAAAGGGCTATTCGTGACCAACCCAGTAAGTGCGTGGAAGACTGTCACCGCTATTGCAGTCGTGGGCGGTTTCCTCCTGCTCATCCCGTACTTGGGTTTAAGCCGCCACTACAACGCCCAAGAGCTCGCCATGCTGATCGAAGGTGCCAACGCCAACGGCCAGAACTACTCGGTGACAATCCACAACCAGCTCACCGGCAGCTACTCATTCAATGCCGAATAAGCATCGTACGGCGAGCCGAGTAGCTTTCGGCCCCTGTCATCCTCAGACGTAGTTCAGGCGGCATCGTGCTAATCGCCCCAAGATCCAGCTGGGGCGGGGGGTGAACCTGCGCCAGTGCGTAGGCGTGGGGCCTGCGCCAGCAGTGCACAGTGCCCCCTTAGTGTCGGCCGTGGCCGCGCTAATGGTTCTGCAGGCCCGGTGCCATGCTTGGCGACGGTCCCCCTATTCAGCGTCGGTGGACAGCGCCGCGACGAAGGCCTCCTGCGGCACCGAAACGGAGCCGATGGACTTCATGCGCTTCTTACCGGCCTTCTGCTTCTCCAGCAGCTTCCGCTTACGCGAAATATCGCCGCCATAGCACTTGGCCAGCACGTCCTTGCGCATCGCGCGGATGTTCTCACGCGCGATGATCTTCGAACCAATCGCCGCCTGAACGGGCACCTCGAATTGCTGACGTGGGATGAGCTCCTTGAGCTTCTTCGTCATCTTATTGCCATACCACTGCGCGGAATCGCGGTGCACAATCGCAGAGAAGGCATCCACCGGATCACCGTTGAGCAGGATATCCACCTTCACCAGGTCCGCCAGCTGCTCGCCGGCCTCCTCGTAGTTGAGGGAAGCATAGCCCTTGGTGCGGGACTTCAACATGTCGAAGAAGTCGAAGATGATTTCGCCCAGCGGCATGGTGTAGCGCAACTCCACGCGGTCCTCAGACAGGTAGTCCATGCCACCCATCTGACCGCGCTTGGACTGGCACAGCTCCATCGTCGAGCCCACGAATTCCTCCGGCACGATGATGGTCATCTTCACAATCGGCTCGTAGACCTCACGGAGCTTGCCGCCAGGCCAGTCCGACGGATTGTGCACCATGGACTCTTCGCCGTCCTCCGCCACCACGCGGTAGGTCACCGAAGGCGCAGTTGAAATCAGGTCAAGACCAAACTCTCGCTCCAGACGGTCGCGCGTGATTTCCATGTGCAGCAGACCCAAGAAGCCACAGCGGAAGCCGAAGCCCAGGGCGACGGAGGTCTCGGGTTCGAAGGTGAGGGAGGCATCGTTAAGCTGCAGCTTCTCCAGCGCGTCACGCAGGTCCGGGAAGTCCGCCTGGGAGATTGGGAACAGGCCGGAGTACACCATCGGGTTCGGGTCAGCGTAGCCCTTGAGGGGCTCACTCGCGCCATTCGACGCCCACGTAATCGTGTCACCCACCTTGGTCTCACGCACGTTCTTCACGCCGGTAATCAGGTAGCCCACCTCGCCCGGCCCCAGGCCCTTACACTTCTGCATCGTGGGGCTGACGATGCCTACCTCCAGCAGCTCGTGGTTGGTACCCGTGGCCATCATGGTGACCTTCTGGCGCGGGGTCAGCTTGCCGTCCATCATGCGGATATAGGTCACCACGCCGCGGTAGGTGTCGTAGACGGAATCGAAGACCATCGCGCGGGCCGGAGCATCCTCGCCGAACTCGGACGTCGGTGCCGGGATGAGCTCCGCCACCTTATCCAGCAGCTCCGGCACGCCCTCGCCGGTCTTGCCGGAAACGCGCAGCACCTCTTCCGGCTCGCAGCCGATGATGTGAGCAATCTCCAGGGCGTACTTCTCCGGGTCGGCCGCGGGCAGGTCAATCTTGTTCAGGACCGGGATGATCTCCAGGTCATTTTCCATGGCCAGGTAGAGGTTGGCCAAGGTTTGGGCTTCGATGCCTTGGGCGGCGTCGACAAGCAGGATGGCGCCCTCACAGGCTTCGAGCGCGCGCGAAACCTCATAGGTGAAGTCCACGTGGCCGGGAGTGTCGATCATCTGCATGACGATCTCCTGGCCTTCGAACTCACCGGAGCGAGGAATCCAGGGCAGGCGCACGTTCTGCGCCTTAATGGTGATGCCGCGCTCACGCTCGATATCCATGTTGTCGAGGTATTGGTCGCGCATGTCGCGCTCCTCCACCACCTGCGACAACTGCAGGATGCGATCAGCCAGCGTCGACTTGCCGTGGTCGATGTGGGCGATAATGCAAAAGTTTCGGATCTTGGACGGATCCGTAAACGTAGTGGCCGCGAAGTTTGTAGACATGTGTTTAGAATAGACGACATGTCTAGGTTGGCACGCATTCTCGGTATCGGAGGCCCCGAGCCTGTCGACGTCGGTCTCGAGCGCATCACCGAAGGCCTAGGGCTAAACCAGAATGATTCCGTGACGGAGCCCCGCAAAGCCGCCGACATTCGCGTCGAGTGTGCCGACGCCCACCCGCGCAGCGTTTTCTTCACCCCCGACATGGACGGGCAGGCGGACTCCGGGGAGGTCGTGTGGGTATGGGCGCCCTCGGATGGCAAGCAGTCCCCGCCGCGTGAGCGCGCCGTGCTGATTGTTTCGCGCACGCGCACCACCGTGCTGGGTCTGCTTATCTCCTCCAACCCGGGCCACGCGAACAAGGAAGAATGGCTCGATATCGGCACCGGCGAATGGGATGAATCTGGCCGGCAGTGCTGGGTGCGGATGGACCGCGTGCTGGAAATCTCCGAGGAACAATGCCGCCGACAGGGCACGCTCTTCCCGGAGCGCCGCTTCGAGCGCATTGCCAACAGGTTGCGCTCCCGCTATCACTGGGCGTGATTTGGGAATTAAGCCCACGCCCTGCTAAATTTTTTGGGATGCCGGGGCACGCTGGCGGTCAGGACCTTGGGTCCGCCTTCCTCGGTAAAGAATTCCTACGACTCTAAGAGGTATATCGATGGCAAACATCAAGTCCAAGCAGAAGCGCATCCTGACCAACGAGAAGTCTCGTCAGCGCAACAAGTCCGTACGCTCCGCCGTGCGTACCGAGATCCGCAAGTTCCGCGAGGCCGTCGCCGCTGGCGACAAGGCTGCCGCTGAGAAGCAGCTGCGCGTTGCTTCCCGCGCACTGGACAAGTCCGTGTCCAAGGGCGTCTTCCACCGCAACACCGCGGCTAACAAGAAGTCCGGCATGGCCACCGCCTTCAACAAGATGGCCTAAATGAAACCGCTCCTGAAGTGGGTGGGGGGAAAGCGCCAACTGCTGCCCGTTATCCACTCCGTGCTGCCCGAGAGCTTCGACACCTATGTCGAGCCTTTCTTGGGCGGCGGAGCGGTTCTTTTTTCTTTAGCGCCCGAACGCGCCCGGGTCAATGACCTGAACACCGAGCTCATCACCGTCTACGAGGTGGTCCGCGATAACGTGGACGAGCTCATCGCCCTGTTAAAGGGCTATCCGAATGATTCGGATTTCTTCTACGAGATGCGCGCCCGCGACCGCGAGCCGGGTTTTGCGCACTTGAGCCCCGTCGAACGGGCTGCCCGCACGATTTATCTGAATAAGACCTGCTACAACGGGCTTTATCGGGTGAATAACGCCGGCCAGTTCAATGCCCCATTTGGCCGCTATGCCAACCCGAAGATTTGTGATGAACCCAATCTGCGCGCGGTTTCGGAGTATTTGTCCACCCACGACGTGACGTTTTATAACGGCGACTATGCGGCGGTGGAGGCCAACGAGGGGGATTTCGTTTACTTCGACCCGCCTTATGATCCTGTCAACCCCACGAGTAATTTCACCGGCTACCAGTCGGGTGGTTTTGGGCGCGCGGACCAGATTCGGTTGAAGGAAACCTGCGACGACCTCAACGCCCGCGGGGTGAAGTTCCTGCTATCGAATTCGGCGACGGACTTCATCAAGGAGCTGTACGCGGACTACCTCATCGAGATCGTGGGGGCTACGCGCGCGGTGAATTCCGTGGCGTCGAAGCGCGGCAAGGTCGATGAGGTGCTCGTGCGCAATTATGCTTAACGACGCCGCCTGGGATCGTGTCTATCCCCACCTCGCCGCCGACATCGCGGCTCAGGGCTTTGCGGTGTTGCCCGCCGCGAAGCTCAAGGAGCTCTCCGGCCGCGAGCCGCGGTTGATGGCTAAGCATGATTTTTCCGCCGCGCGCCCCGAGGTCTTTCGCCAGCACGGGTTGTCCATGCTGCCGATTCGCCGCGATGCCTACCTGATTGGCCGCTTTGACCTGTACCAGCCTTTCCCGGAGCAGGCTGGGCCGTTGAAGTCGATGCCGGTTCCGCGACACATCCAATCCATTGACTTCGAGAACCTGACCTCGGAGGCAGCGGCACTCACCGCGGCGAGCTTAAGCGGGATGCTCGATGATTTCCTGGGCAGTGAGCTGGTGCCGACGGTCAGCGGACGCATGTCGACGCTCACGCTGCCCATGCGTATCGGCGGGCGCGACGTGGTGGTGGACCGCGCCCAGATGGAGATCGATGCTGGCTTCGAATCCGCCGAGCACCTCGTGCTCGTAGAGGCGAAGAATCACCTCTCCCCCGACTTCAACATCCGCCAGCTCTACTTCCCTTTCCGCCGCTTCTCGCTGGCTCTGGACAAAGAGGTGGTGCCGGTGTACCTGGTGTATTCCAACGGCATCTTCCACTTCTACCGCTACGTGTTTAGGCAACCGGAGGACTTCCGCAGCATCGAGCTGGTCAGCGCGGCGCGCTATGTTTTGGGCGAGTCTGGCGTGACTGAGGCGACGGTGCGCGCGGTGCTGGCGCGCACACAGGTCGAGGGCACGCGCGTTCCTTTCCCCCAGGCGGATTCCTTTGCGCGGGTCATCAGCTTACTGGAGAACCCAGTGGCCAAAGCGGAGATGCCCGAGAAATTCGGATTTACCCCGCGCCAGGCTGATTACTACACCAACGCCGCCCGCTACTTGGGCCTGACGAAGCTCAGCGGCACGCGCGATGAACGCAACCTCACCCTCATCGAGGCGCTGGCTTCCCGACCGGTGCTCCGGGACATGGTGCAACACGTCGTGACTAGCCGCCGAGCGGTGAATAAAGAAGAGGCGATGGTCTTCATGCGCGCGGCCAACCTGGGTCTCAATGACACGACCCTGCGCCGCCGTTCCGGCACGGTCGCGGCGTGGTCGCAGTGGCTGGCGGAGCTCCTCGCACAGGCTTAGGTGGCTTGAATGCCGGCCCACGCCAAGGCGCAGCCAGCCACCACGAAGAAAACGCCGGAGGCGATATCAATCCACGGGCCCACGGCCAGGAGGCGGCGGCGAATCGCGCGAGTGGAAATCACCGTCGAGAGGAAGACGAAGAGCAGGTAGCTCGACAGCGACAGGCTCAGCACCAGTGCCACAGAAATCCACACCGGCGGATGCGGCGGCAGCAGCGGGGCGACCATGGCGGCGAGGAAGAGCACGATCTTGGGGTTGGACAGGTTGGTGGCCAACCCCGTGCGGAAGACCTTGCCCACCGAGCCCAAGCGCGCGGCGGCCTCCTCCTCATCCACCGGCGGCTGCTTACGCAGCTCCAACCCGGAGCGAATGGAGAGCACGCCCATGAACACCAGGAAACAGCCACCGATCACCTGAATCAGCGAGAGGACGCCAGGGAAGGCGGTGAGCAGGGCGGCCGCGCCGAACACGGTCAACGTGCACCAAAACAGCACGCCCACCTGGATGCCCGTCGCCGCAGCAATGGCGTGGCGGCGCGAGCGCGTGGCATAGCGCGTCACCAAGACGATGTCGGGGCCGGGCGCTGCCGCACCGACGAGGTTCATCAGGAGAATGGCCGCGAACGCGGACCAGCTCATGACAGGCGCTCGAGAAGGTCCTCGCGGCCGAACATGCGGGCCGAGTCGAGGGCGTTGGGCTGGCCGGCGGAGGGGTCGGCGCCGGCGTCGAGGAGGGCGTCGATCACCGCGTCTTCTTTCTTAAAAATCGCTCCGGCCAATGGCGACTGGCCACGGTCGTTGAGGAGGTTGACGTCGGCCCCCGCCGCGGCGAGCTGGCATACCAGCTCCGCATGACCGTGGTAGGCGGCGAGCATGATGAGGGACTGCCCGTCCTGGTTCACCATGTCCACGTTGACGCCCTGCTTGATGTACTCGAGCAGCGTGGCATCGCCGTTGCGGGCAAAGTCAAAAAGCTTGGTAGCAAAGTTCTGGATGTCATCCATGGAGGGTTAGTCTAGCGCGCCAGCTCCGCCACCCGCTTAACGGCCGCCTCGATGGCGAAGTCCTCGTCCCCGCCCTGGCCCTTGACCGCGGCATCCAGCTCCGACATGAGGATGACGGCCTTGGTGATATTCTCCCCCGACCAGCGCCGAGCAACGGGCTGTGTCAGCTTGATGGCATAGGGCGCCATGCCGGTTTGGGAGGCCAGGGAATACTGATCCCCGCGCGCGGTGTAGAGGCGCGCGATGTTGCCCACCTTGTTCGCCAGCGCCGAGGCGATGGCCACCGGGCTCGCCCCCAGCTGCAGCGCGCGGCGGCACGTGGAGACCGCCGCCTCCACGCGGCCTGCCACGGCGGCATCCGCGATATCCCAATTGGCTACCTCTGCCACGCCTACGTAGTACGCGTGTACCGCCTCGCGGGTTACCTTGCCACCTGTGTCGAAGACCAGCTGCGAGATGGCGGAGGCGAGTTCGCGGAGGTCGGAGCCGACGCCGTCGAGAAGCGCCTGCACCACATCCGGTGTAGGCCGCACCCCATGCGAGGCGAACTCGCGGGTGGCCCATTGCGCGAGCTCGTTCGGGTAGAGGGAGAATACCTCGTGCACCTCGGCCGTCTTGCGCAGCGCCGCGATGAGCTCCGGCGGCTTCTTCTTTTTCTTCAGCGTCTTCGCCGTCACCGAGTACATCAGGATGAGCGTGATGCCGGGCATGGGGTTGGCGCAGGCGTCGAGAAGGATCTTGGTTACCTCTTTGCCGGCCCTCTCCACGTCACTGATGACGATGACGCGGTCTTCCCCGAACAACGAAGGGCTCGTCGCTTCCAGGATTTCGCCTTCGCTCACCTCGGAGGCCTTGAGCTTGGTTACCTCGCCGTGTTGGATACTCAGGCGGGCGCGCTCGGCCAGGAATTCATCATCGCCGAGGATGAGGTGCACGGGGGCTGAAGACATGCCTGTCATCTTAGCAACGCCGCAATGACCCACCCGCCAAGCAGGAGCATCGCAATGGGCCCCGCCGCCACGGTGGTCACCGGCATGGCCGCGGCGACGAAGTGGATCCAGTCCGCCAGCGGTTCAATGAGGATAACCAGCGGCCTGCCCAGCCCCACTTGTGCAAGCGCGGCGGCGATGAGCCCCACGACGGTGATGACCGGCACGACGGGCGCCACCAGCACGTTGGCGATGACAGAGACCACCGAGACACGCCCGGTCATCAACGCGATGAGCGGCATGGTCACGATATCCGCGGCAATGGCCACGGCGAAGGCACGCGCAACGATGCCAGTCCCCAGCACCCGCAGCAACAGGGGGCTAAGCACCACGATGCCGGCGGTGGCCGCCACGGAGAGCGCGAAGCCGAAGCTGACGGCTAGGTCGCTATCCGCCGCCAGCAGGAA
Organism: Corynebacterium sp. HMSC074E01; assembly: GCF_001808885.1. Classification (NCBI taxonomy): domain Bacteria; kingdom Bacillati; phylum Actinomycetota; class Actinomycetes; order Mycobacteriales; family Corynebacteriaceae; genus Corynebacterium; species Corynebacterium sp. HMSC074E01. The sequence continues at coordinate 48,565 of NZ_KV794835.1, read as the reverse complement.
GAGCACCCCGAGGGACAACGCGTGCAGCGGCTCCATCCTCGAAGAGTTCAGCACCGCCACCAGCCCCGCCAGCCCGGCGACGGTGGCGCGTTGGACGGAGGGCTCCCACCCCACCAGCGCTACGAATAACGCCAACGCGCTTGCCGACGCCCCCACCCGCACCCGCTGCCCCGACACCACCAACGCGGCTGCAGTGCACACGATGGCCACGTTGGAGCCGGACACAGCACTCAAGTGCGAGAGCCCAGTGTCGATGTAGAGCTGCTGATCCTCGGGGCTTTGCAGGCTAGTATCGCCCAGCACCATGCCGGGGATCAGCCCGTTATCGCACACGGCGCGGAAGTTTTCCGCCACCGCGGCGGTCCAGCTGTGGGCGTGCGCGGTGAGCTCGCCGCTAAAGACAGTTGTGCCTACCCCGACCTGCTCCGAGGCGCCGGGGTGGCCGTGCACCGTCACCAGCGAGCCACCGAAGGCCTCCGGTTTTTCTTTGAGGAAGACCGGCAGCTGCGCCGGGTAGCCCGGCACGCGCAGGCGCACCATCCACCCGGATGCCGTCTGCAGAGGATCTGCGGCAAGCCTTCCCGTCACCTCCGTACCAAAGTGAAAGCCCGCTGCACGCACCGAGCGCACAAAAGCCAGGGTGGCAAAGATGACTCCGCTCGCCGCGCACAAGATGCCCTGGCCGCGCCACTGACCGCGCGCGAAAGCGAAGAGCACGAGCCCGCACAACAGCCACGGATGCCCGAAAAGCACGGCGAGCGTGGCCAACCACGCCACCACCGCGGCGGGCACGAGCCGCAGTTCCCTCACGGACGGACCTTATCCTTCAGCTGCGCAAACTTCGCCGGACCAATACCGGAGACGTCCACGAGCTGCTCCACGGTGGTGAAGCTGCCGACCTCCTCGCGGTGCGCAATAATCGCCGCAGCCGTGGCCGGCCCTATGCCGGGCAGCTCCGTCAACTCCTCCTCGCTGGCAGAGTTGAGGGACACCAGCCCCTCCCCCGCGGTTTCTGGGGCGTTGGGTGGGCCGCCGACGGTGATCTGCTCGCCGTCGTTAAGCTTCTGCGCCAGGTTGAGGTTATCGGTGGGCACGCGCGGGCGCGCCACCTCGAGGGCGTCGTTGATGCGCGCGCCCGGCGCCAAGGTCACCAGCCCGGGCTGCTCTACCTCACCTACGACCGAGACCACGATATCGGCCGCTACCTCGCTGCTCGGCGCGGCCACCTCATAGGGGTTCTCCGCGCTACGGCTCATCCCCAGCCAGGCCAGGAGCGCGACGCCGGCCACGCCCGCCGCGACAAGCGCCAGCCAGGGTGGCACGCGCACGCGCGGGAAATCGACGTTGAGCAGTTCTTCTTCGCCTGTCGGGCGGGTGAGGTCACGGAGGCGATCAGCAATGGCATTCATGCCCGCGACGCTACGTAAGCGCCTTCACCCCCGTCGAGGGCTCAAGCCGCAGCCTGTGGATAACTTGTTGAAGGCATCAACAACGTCAGCTAAAGACCGCGGAGACGCCGATGGCTCCGGGGCCGACGTGGACGGAGAGGACGTCGGTAAGCGGCACCAGCATGAAAGAGGAATCCGGCAGCGCCAAGCGCAGCAGGTCCTCCAGCCGGCGGGCCGAGACCTTATCCTCGTTGTACTGCACCGCAATGAACGCCGGATTGCCCTCCGCACGGGAGGCCACCAGGTCCACGAGCTTGGTAAAGGCCTTGGTTTGGGTGCGGGTCTTGCCCACCATCTCCAGCTTGCCGCCTTGGATAGCCATGATGGGTTTGGTGGCCAGCAGGGCGGTGGACAGCATCGCCGTGGCCGCAGACATGCGCCCGGAACGGCGAAGCTCCTCCGTTGAGTTGAGATAGACCCAGGTGTGCCCGCGCTCAAGGGTGTTGATGGCTGCGGCATAGCATTCGTCGAGTGAGGCGCCTTCCTGGGCAAGCTTGGCCGCCGCCATGGCGGCCGCGCCCATCGCCATGCCGGCGGTGCCAGAATCGATAACACGCACGGTGTCCGGGAAAACGCCAGAGGCAGTCACCGCCGCTGACCACGTCGAGGACAGCTCCTTCGACAGGTGGATGGCCAGCACCCCATCATCGCCGGAGCGCTCCATCTGACGGCCATACAACGCAGCCAGCTCGAGGGCAGTCAGACCCGAGGTGGACAGCTCCGCGCCGTCCTTGCCGTGGCTTTCCATGACGTGCAGATCGACAACACAAATGTCGAGCTCCTCGACGATATCCGCCGGCAAGCCCGCGGCGGAATCGGTGACGACGCGAATCACTAGACGTCCGCCCCTGCACCACCAACGACAGCGCCACCCATGTTCCAGCCGTCGAAGTACCACTGGGCACGGCTGACGTTCTCCGGGGTGAATTCCAGCGGGGAGAGCGGACGAGCGGCGTCGAACTCGGGCCGCGCGGTCAGCTGCGACCAATGGGTGTTTTTCAGACCGGACAGGATCCCGTACTGGTGGTGCTCAAGGCCCAAAAGATGGCAGGTCAGCGCGGAGATAGCGCCGCCGTGCGCGACGACGAGCACCGCTCCCTCGTCCCACTGCGGGTGCCTCTGCATGAGCTCATCAATAACGGGGCGCGCGCGGTTAGCCACGTCGACACGGCTTTCGCCCTGCGGCGGGGCCCAGGTGGGGTCGTGGCGCCACAGCGCACGCGCCCCGGGAAACTGCTCATCTACTTCAGCGGAGGTCATCCCCTGCCACTCACCGAGGTGGGTTTCGCGCAGGCGCTTATCGACGGACACCTCAAGCCCCAAGCGCCGAGCAATAATCTCGGCGGTATCGCGGGCACGGATGAGATCCGAGGAGACGATCGCGGTGATGTCTTTGCCCTCCAGCAGGTCGGCGGCGGCACGGGCCTGAGAGTGGCCAGCTTCCGAAAGCTCGGTGTCCAAGTGCCCCTGCATCCGGCCGGTGGCGTTGTAGGTGGTCTGGCCGTGGCGGATGAGGAGGAGGCGGCGGGTCATAATTCGTCGTCTTCCGGCTCTGGCTGGGCCAGGGGAATCTCATCGATCGAGTCCACGTCGCGCGGGTTGACTTCATTAGACCACTCGCCGGGGCGTTCCGGGGTGTCCACGCCGGGGATGTCGAGAAGCGGGCAGTCGTGGTACAGGCGGTCCAGACCGTAGAACTCGCGCTGATCATTGCGCTGAACGTGGACCACGATGGGGCCATAGTCCAGCAGGACCCACCGGTTCTCGCGATTGCCTTCGCGGTGCTTGGGTTCAAAGCCCTTCTTGGTCAGCTCGTCTTCGACTTCCTCCACGATGGACCCCACCTGGCGCTCGGTATCAGCGGAGGCCAAGACGAAGACCTCGGTAATCGCCAGCACGTCGGAAACGTCAATAGCGGCGATGTTGGTGGCCAGCTTTTCATCCGCAGCCAAGGCGGCGGTTTCCGCCATCTGGCGTGCTTCATCAGTAATCGACATGACAATCCCTACACAAGTACGTTTTCTTAAGATCTCTAGTGTTACACGACAAGGCTCATTTTCCTAGTCGAATTCCCCGAGAATGCGCGGAGGCTACAGGGGCTTTTCCGGGTGGGGGCTATAGAGGTGGTTCTTGGCAATGTATTGCACCACCCCATCCGGAACGAGGTACCACACCGGCTGGCCCTGCTGGGCGCGGGCGCGGCAATCGGTGGAGGAAATGGCCATGGCGGGGATCTCAATCAGCTCGATATCATCCTGGGAATCCTGCGGCAGCATGTCCTTGCGCAGGTCATAGCCGGGACGGGTCACACCGACGAAGTGGGCCATCTCCAGCATCTCCTCCCAGTTGCGCCAGCTCATGATGGAGGCCACCGAATCCGCGCCGGTGATGAAGTAAAGCTCGGCGTCCGGGAAGATTCCGCGCAGATCCCGCAGCGTATCGATGGTGTAGGTGGGCCCTTCGCGGTCGATGTCCACGCGGGAAACGGTAAAACGCGGGTTCGACGCCGTGGCCACCATGGTCATCAGGTAGCGGTGCTCGGCGGCGGTGACCTGCTTATCGGCCTTTTGCCAGGGCTGGCCGGTGGGGACGAAGACCACCGTGTCGAGGCGGAAACGGTGGGCTACCTCGCTGGCGGCGACGAGGTGACCGTTATGGATGGGGTCAAAGGTGCCGCCCATGATGCCGATGCGTTGCGGACTAGTCATGGCTGGTGAGTATACCGGCCACGGAGTCGATGACCTGCATGTCCTGCCCGGAAGGCTCCGCCAAGAAATAGGAGGCATGGCGCTCAGCCTTGGTGGCCAGGGCGCGGCTAGCGGCGTCGAGGGAGAAATCGCAGACGAAATCCCCTTCCAGGCAGTAGTCGACGTAGCGCTGCGCCGGCAGCCCGGCGCGGTTCTTAGCCCACGGCACCTGGTGCAAGGGATTGCCAAAGGTGAGCACACCATGCAGGCGCCCGGATTCTGCGAGGTACTCCTCCGTGCTCGTCGCGACGAGCGCTCCTTGCGAATAGCCAGCGGCTACCCAACGCGGATGGCAGCCGGTGGTGGCCTCATAGTTGTCCACCACCTTCGGCGCATTCCGGGCCCCGGTACGCAGGCTGTCGGCAGCTCCAAACGTCACCGAATACGCCATTTCCCCGATGGAATGCTCCTGGAGAATCCCGAGCGCTCGCTGCACAAGCTGAAGCGGGCCCAAGTCTTCCCCCTCCTGCGCCAAGGGCGGCAGGTTCATCGAGGCCGGGTACGCCTCCGGCCCCAAAGCCAGAACATAAACGCCATCCATTGTGCCGGGGTGGCGCTGCTCTACCTGATGGAACAGAGCGGCAAAGTTGCGTCCCTCAAAGCCGGTGGATTCCGGCGCACGTTCGGAGTAACGCTGCGGGCCTACGTATTCGCCCTGCTCCTCGTTCTGGTCTGAACCGCGCGCGGCGAGCACCACGGTGTCGGGGCACATGCCGACACCACTCGCCGAGGCCACCGGCGCGCTGAGAAGGGACGCCACCGTACCAAGGGCGGCAGCTACACAGGAAACACGAAAAGAAAGAGACTTCATTCTTTCCTGTTTAGCGGAAACGAACGCCATCTACCATGTGGCCGATGGAATCGTAGACCTGATTATCCCACTGGTGATTGGTGAAGAAGTACTGGCCATGGGAGCCGCCGGTGGGCTTGGCGGCGTAGAGGGTCTGGGCGGAGAGGTCGCACACGGCGTCGAGCGGCAGGCAGTAGTCCACGCGGCTGACGTTGGCGCGCATCTGCGGGAAGTAGCCCATCGGGCCGCCCGCGCCCTGGGTTGCGCCGACGACGGCCGGGTCCCCTGCACGGGTCAGCGGGTTACCAAAGGTCACGACGCCAGCGAGCTGACCGCGGCGGGCCAGTTCCACCTCGTGGTTGGCCAGGATCATGGCGCCCTGGGAGTAACCGGACAGGATGTATTGCGGGTGGCAACCGGTGGCGGCTTCATAGCTGTTGATCGCGCTGGTCACTCCACGATTGCCGGTCTGCACGGAGTACATGAACTGGTTGATGGCGGAGACTGCGGTGTTGATGACCGGGTTGGCGTACTGCGTGGCCAGGCGCACGAGGTCAGCCGCGGTGTTCGGAACCGACTCGTTCGGAACAGAGTATTCCGGGTAGGTCGCCGGATAGTACTGCGGCTCCAGCCCCAGCACGTAGACGTCCTTCATCAGCGAATTTCCGCCGTGAGTGGCCTGGTAGCGTGCCTCGGCGCCCTGCAGCATGGCGCGGATGGATTCGCCCTCCCATCCATTGGAGGCTCGGCCACCCTGGTTGGAGTACTGCGTGGGGTAGATCTGGCCGTTCTGGCCGGAACCGCGCGCGGCGACGACGACCACAGCGGGGCACTGTTCGTCGGCATGCGCGGCGGGGGCGGAAATGGTGTGGGGGACGATGAGGGCGGCTGCGGCCACGACGGCGGCGGCGACGGAGGAAGCAATGCGGGACAGCATGAGAGGAAGGCACCAATCAGTTCTTTGTTATTACCGCGCTTTAGAGTACCCAGTCCTGTCCCGCCGCGCAGCACGAACCCCACACAAGGCGAACAATCTACTCGAAAAGTTTTCGAGTAGGATGTTTTGCGCAGGTCAGGCTCGAAAAATTCCTTTCGAGTAGCTTTCGAGTAGCCTCCAGCGGCGCGTCTGGCCAGTGCATTAGAGCACCCACTTGGTAGACGTCACCTGATTTAGGCCAATGTAGCGTGTAACAATCCCACCCCACCACCGAAAACCACCAGGTAACAGTGTCAAGAGTCACGTTGCCCACCCATCCAAGACTTAAGTCAGGTCACAACGACCGTTTCCGTAAAACACTGCACGTATCTTCGCGAAATGAATTACCTTCTTTGCTCCCCTCGCAACGCGCAACGTCTGCATGCCTCCATCGACATGCTGGAGACATCTGACAAAAGGCGTCTGGCAAAAGGCATCTGCCATAAGGCGTTTTCACGGCTAAAAACGCCTTTTACTCATTGCAGATGGCGTTTTTGGACCCAAAGATGCCTTCTGCCAGATGCCTTTTGCGAGACGCCCTCCTGACTGAGGGCAATGTAGTGCGGAACAATCCCACCCCACCGCCGAACAGCACCAAGTAGTAGTATCAAGAATGACGTTGCTCACCCACCTATGTCCTAAGTCGGGTTAGAGGACCCAGTGCTCCCCCGGCGTGCAGCACGAACCTCGCGCAAGGCAAACAATCTACTCGAAAAGTTTTCGAGTAGATTGTTTTGCGCAGGTCAACCTCGAAAAATTCTTTTCGAGTAGCTTTCGAGTAGCTTTTCTAGCTGCCTCTAAGGGCGGGTCTGGCCGGTGCCCTGCAGCACCCACTTGGTGGACGTTAGCTCCGGCAGCGCCATCGGGCCGCGCGCGTGCAGCTTCTGGGTGGAGATGCCGATTTCAGCGCCCATGCCGTAGACCTCGCCATCGGTAAACGCGGTGGAGGCGTTGAGCATGACCGCTGCGGCATCCACCTCGTTAGCAAAGGTCAGCAGCACGTCAGCATCTTGGGCGGCAATGGCTTCGGTGTGGCCGGTGGTGTACTCGGCAATGTGCGCGATGGCGCCGTTGACACCATCGACCACCTTGGCGCAGATATCCATGGAGAGGAATTCTTCGCACCACTCCTCGTCGGTTGCCTCCACGGCGTCCTTGACACCGAAGGCCTCAAGCTCCTTCACATCGCCGTGGATGGTAACCCCTGCCTCCTGAAGGGAGGTGATGATGCGGAGCTTGGAGGCGTCGTCCAGCGCGGCGTCGATCAGAACGCCCTCCGTGGCATTGCACACCGAAGTGCGGCGGGTCTTGCCATTGATGACCATGTCGATGGCCTTGTCCAGGTCGGCGGAGGCATCAACATAGAAGTGGCAGTTGCCGGTACCGGTCTCGATGGCGGGGACGGTGGCGTTTTCCACGACGGCGTTGATAAGGCGCGCGCCGCCACGCGGGATGACCAGGTCCACCAGGCCGCGGGCGGTGATGAGGTCCTGCACAGAATCGTGGGTCTCACAGGGCAGAAGCTGCACGCCTTCGCGCGGCAGATCGAACTCCACGAGGGTGTCCTGGAGGAGCTCCACGAGCTTGGCGTTGGAGTTCTTCGCGGACTTGGAACCGCGCAGCAGCGGCACGTTGCCGGACTTGAGGGCCAAGCCGAAGGCATCGACGGTGACGTTCGGGCGGGCCTCGTAGACCATGCCCATTACACCGAGTGGCACACGAACCTGCTTCATCTGAATGCCGTTATCCATGGTGCGGCCCTGCAGGATCTCCCCCACCGGGTCCTGGAGGGAAGCTACCTGGCGCAGGCCGCCGGCAATGCCTTCGATGCGGTCGGCGTCCAGCGACAGGCGGTCGATGAGGGACTCGGACATACCGTTGGCGCGGCCGGCCTCGATATCAAGCTGGTTAGCAGCAAGGATATCCTCAGTGTGCGCGATGAGGTTCTCGGCAGCGCGGTTGAGGATTTCATTCTTGCGCGGGGTGGGCAGCTGCGCGAACTGTGGCGCCACCGCCTTGGCGGCGCGGGCTTTGGACAGAACTTCTTCACGTTCGGTGTTGCTCATGCCATACCAGCGTACGGAAGGTCTGCCCGCTTGTCAGGGATTCTGTGCAGCTATGGGTTCTTAATGAGCGCCAGTTTTAGGCCCCAAGTTCGCGGCGGCGCTCCGCCGCGGCACGCAGGCGCTCGGCGCGCTTTTTCTTTTCCCCTTCGGAAAGCTCATCGAAGAGTTCTTCATCCGACTCGCTGAACTTCAGTACCCCGCGCGCAGCCCAGGAAGCGAAGAACGCGATGACGGGCGAGATCCAGAAATAGCTCCAGTCGAAGACAAAAAGCCCAAGGAAGAGGGCGATCATCGCCACCGACCAGATGACGGAATCCACTATCTGCACCTTGCGCCCGCGGGAGAGCATATCCTCCAGCTCCGCCTCGTGGCGGGTGGCGGGTGCCGAAGCACGTGGGGTGGAAAGCTCCGGCAGGTCCGCAAAGAGCTTTTCGACGTCTCCGCGCGTGCGCGCCGCGGCAGCCTCGCCGGTGCGCTGCTCAAATTCATCGGGACCCAACGCACCGTTGACGAAGTGCTGGCTCAGTTGCTCCAGGGCCTCAGAGCGCTCCGCATCACCAACACGGATATCGGGGTTCTCCATTAGTAGCCTGCCTTCGGGTCAACCAGAGTAGGCAGCTTGTCCCCCGCCGCGAAAGCCTTGGCCACCTTGATGGTGTGCGCGCCAATCTTCTCGCGCACGGAGCGCTGCGTATTAGCAATGTGTGGGGTGATAACCACGCGCTTATCCTGCCACAGCGGGTGGTCCTCCGGCAGCGGTTCAGGGTCGGTGACGTCGAGTGCCGCACCCGCGATTTCGCCTGCCTCCAGTGCCGCGACGAGGTCCTCCGTCTTGATGAGCGGTCCGCGGCCCACGTTGACCACGACCGCGTGATCCGGCATCTGCTTAAATGCCTCCGCGTCCACCATGTGACGGGTCTCCGGGGTCAGCGGGGCGATGAGCACGAAGTAGTCTGCTTGCGGCCAGACCTTGTCGACCTGGGAAATCGGGTAAGTCTCCTCCGCGCCCTCGACCGGGTTGCCGGAGCGGTTGACCGCAATGATGCGCGGCCCAAAACCGGAGAGCATGCTGATCAGACGCTTGCCAATGCCACCGGCACCAATAATGGCCACCGTCTTATCGTCGTAGAGGTAGGAGGTGTGGGCCTCCATGTCCGCATAGGAATCGAACGTGCCGTTGACTCGGCGGTGCGCATGCAGCTGCGCCAGGAGCAGCGCGATAGTGGATTCCGCCACCGTGTTGTCATAGACCCCGGCGGCGTTTGACCACGGCACGCTGCTCCCCTTCATTGCGTCGAGCACGTGATCCACGCCCGCCGAGGGAATCTGCACAAAACCGATGTTCTCCAGCAGCGGGTCCGGGAAATCAGTGCCGTTGCCGGTGTAGATGAGGAAGGAGGCCTCATCAAGCGGGGCGCGCTCAAAGCCCGCGGCGTCAAGCACCTTGATGGTTTCCTCCCAGGGGTGCGGTTCGATGGCGTACTTCATGCATATCCTCCTTAACTAGTAGCCGGCGTCCGGGTCGACGCGCGTGGGCATGTCCTCGCCGCGCTCCCACGCGGCGGCGTTGGCATTGAAGATAGCACCCAGGTGGTACTGGGCCACGTGATCCGAGGCCGCCATGTGCGGCGTCAGGGTGGCGTTGGGCAGATCGTAGAGCGGGTGGCCATCCGGAAGCGGCTCCGGGTCCATGACCTCGAGGCCCGCTCCCGCGATCTCGCCCGTGCGCAGTGCGTCCACGAGATCATCAGTGACTACGGTGCTGCCGCGGCCGACGTTGATAAACACCGCCGAGCGCTTCATGGCGCGGAACACGGCTGCGTCGAAGAAGGCTTCCGTGGCGCTCGTCGCCGGCAGGATGCTCACCACGAAATCCGCTTCAGACCAGGCCTCGTCGACGCGCTCGATGGGCAGCGTCACGTCTGCGCCATCCACTGGGCGGCCCGAGCGGTTCACCGCAGTGATATGCGCGCCGAAGGGCGCGAGGTAGGCCATGAGCTGCGTGCCGATTCCTCCCGCGCCCACGATGAGCACTCGCGTAGGCCCCTGTTGGTCATAGAGCCAAGCCTGGGATTCATCGAGCTGACGCGCCACCGACCACGACTTCGCCAGCGCGAAAGCCTTGTGGTGGTGCGCCTGGGAGAGCATCAACCCCAGCGCGGATTCCGCCACGGGTTTGGCAAAAGCGCCCGCGGAGTTGCACCACGGCAGGCCATCGCGCCGGATGAGCCCGGCCTCGATATGGCGGTTCACCCCAGTGAAGCAGTATTGCACCCACTGGATGTTCTCCGGAATCTCCGGGGTCTGCGCCGGATCGGAGGCGGTGTTCACAAAGACCTCCGCCTCCTCCAAACTGCCGACGCGCTCGTGCCCAGCAGCGTCGATATCTGCCACGGTCGCTGCCCACACATCGGGGCCCATGAAATAACGCATCAAATTCGGGAGGCGAAATTGGACAGGTAATCAGCGTGGACAACGGGACGGCGCATGTCCTCCGGGAGCTCCTCGGTGTGCTTGCCCAGAAGGTTGCGCAGCGTGGCGGAGTCATAGCCCACCTCACCGCGGCCGATGACCTGCCCCTTGGGTCCCAAAATGTCCACGATCTCTCCGGCGCTGAACTCACCCTTGATATCCGTGATGCCCACGGCCAGCAGGGAGTTTCCGCCGCGAACCACGGCCTCCATGGCGCCCTCGTCGAGGCGCAAGGAGCCGCCGGTATCCGCGCAGTAGAGCGCCCAGAACTTCCATGCGGACAGGCGGCGCTCCTCGCGGGTGTGGAAAACGGTGCCGACGGAGGCGTCGTCAAGCGCCTGCCCGATGTTATCGGCCGAGGTCAGCAGCACGGGAATGCCGCCGCGCGTGGCCAGGCGGGCAGCCGAGACCTTCGTGGCCATGCCGCCGGTGCCGACCTTGCCGCCATCGCCGGCAACGACCGCCTTGAGGTCCTTGCCGGTGCGCACCTCCTCCACGAACTTGGCATCGGGCTCCGCCGGGTTCTTGTCATAGAGACCGTCCACGTCGGAGAAGAGGAAGAGAGCATCCGCGCCGACCAAGTTGGCCACGAGCGCAGACAGGCGGTCGTTGTCACCGAAGTGCATCTCGGAGGTCGCGACGGTGTCGTTCTCGTTGACGATGGGCACCGTGCGCATCTGGCGCAGGCGGTCAATGGTGCGCTGGGCATTGCGTGCGCGATCGCGCTTGCCGACGTCCGACGCAGTCAGCAGCACCTGCCCAATGGTGCGGTTATAGCGAGCAAAGGACACGCCCCACTCGTAGGCGAGGTGGACCTGGCCCACCGCGGCGGCTGCCTGCTTGGTAGCCAAGTCGGTGGGGCGCGTGGTCAGGCCCAGCGGGCCCATGCCCGCAGCCACCGCACCAGAGGAGACGATAATGATGTCCGAGACATTCATGCGGGCGCACACGGCATCGACGATCTTGTCAATCTTCTCCGTCGAGGTCACGAAGTCATCGCGCGTCAGCGAGGAGGAGCCGATCTTGATGACGATGCGCTTGGCTTTGGAGATCTCCTCACGCAGGGGTGAGGAGAAGCCGCTGGATTTTTCCGACAGCGTGGTCGTTTCCGGATAGTCCATATCCGGGGTTGGCCCCTCAAAGGGTTCGAGGGGAAGAGGATAGTCGATCTGGTTGTCGTGTTCGGATGACATACCGGCTCAGTATACCGGGCTAGCCCTGCCAGCGATCGCGGTTTGCGGACTCGCGCGTAACCTCCCCATCGGTACCAAAGTCAAACTCGTCGACGAGACCGCGGCGTGCCTGGGAAGCGCGTTTACGCTCGGCAGCCGAGACTCGCTCGGTGCTCATGAGGCGGCCATCCTGTCCGCGGCCAGCATCAGTCGCGCGGCCACCAGCCATGGGCTCATACTCGAAGGTGATGTCCCCGATGGTCACCGGGCAGCCTTCCTCCGCGCCCTGGCGGTGCAGTTCCTCTTCGACGCCGGCCTTCGCCAGACGGTCTGCGAGGTAGCCCACGGCCTCGTCGTTTTCGAAGTCGGTCTGGCGAATCCAGCGGTCGATCTTGTCGCCCTCGACGATGAATCCGCCCTCCACCTCGGGGTCTGGGGTGACGGTGAAGTCGGCGAACCTGCCCTTCTTTTTCTTGCCCACGGACTTGGGCTGAATGATGGTGTGGTTCTTGTCCGCGGCGACCTTGGGCTGGGACTTGCGGTGCTCGTTGACCATCTCCATGAGCTTGTATTTGAGTGGGTCGAGGCCCTTGCGCGCGACGGCGGAGATGATGAAAACCGGCCAGCCGTACTTCTCCTCGAGGTCCTCCTTGACGAACTCCGCCAGCTCTTCGGCTTCGGGGATATCTGCCTTGTTGAGGATGATGACGCGTGGGCGCTCGCGCAGATCACCCAGGCCGGTGTCCTGCTCGAGCAGTTCTTGGTACTTGGCCAGCTCGGTTTCAAGAGCCTCGATATCCGAGAGCGGATCGCGGCCGGGCTCGATGGAGGCGGTATCTACCACGTGCGCGAGCACGGCGGTGCGCTCGATGTGGCGCAGGAAGTCGAGTCCCAAACCCTTGCCCTCGGCGGCACCGGGGATCAGACCCGGAACATCCGCCATGGTGAAGGACTCATGGCCCATGTCCACCACGCCCAGATTGGGTTGGAGGGTGGTGAAAGGATAGTCGCCAATCTTTGGCTTGGCCGCCGAGAGGACCGAAATGAGCGAGGACTTACCCGCGGAAGGAAAGCCGACGAGGCCGACGTCCGCCATGGACTTCAGCTCCAGGATGAGATCGCGCGCCTCGCCCGGCTCGCCCTGGAGGGCGAAGCCCGGGGCCTTGCGGGCTGCGGAGGCCAGTGCTGCGTTGCCGAGTCCACCGAAGCCGCCCTCCGCGGCCACGAAGCGGGTTCCCGGGACCGTGAGGTCCGCGAGCATCTCCCCATCCTCGGTATAGACCACGGTGCCTGCCGGCACCTCCAGAATGAGGTCCTTGCCGCGCGCACCGTTACGCCAGTCGCCAGCACCGTTGCCGCCGCGCTCGGACTTGATGTGCGGGCGGTAGTGAAAGTCCATCAGTGTGTGGATCTGGGTTGAGACCTCCAGCAGGATGTCTCCACCGTGGCCGCCGTTGCCGCCATCGGGCCCGCCGAGCGGCTTGAACTTTTCGCGGTGAACGGAGGCGCAGCCATGTCCGCCGTCGCCTGCCTGCAGGTGCAAAACCACTCGGTCAATGAATCGTGCCATGCCCGCTAGTCTAACGGTTCCTGGCATACCGTCCTAGTTGAATGCTGCCGGGGATCTGAAGCAACGCCCCTTTAGTTTTCTCCACGCTCCCCCACCACGCCGGACGCGTGAAAACGACAAAATCCCGAGCAAAAAGCTCGGGATTAAGCCATGAAGCTCTTAGGCAGTAGCTTCTGCAGCGGCCTCTTCAGCCGGAACAATGTTGACCAGACGACGTCCACGCTTGACGCCGAACTCAACAGAACCTGCAGCGAGAGCGAACAGGGTATCGTCGCCGCCGCGACCAACGTTCTCACCCGGGTGGAACTTGGTGCCGCGCTGACGCACGATGATCTCGCCGGCCTTAACCTGCTGACCACCGAAGCGCTTGACGCCGAGACGCTTGGACTCGGAATCGCGACCGTTGCTGGAGCTGGAAGCACCCTTCTTGTGTGCCATGTGGTTTCCCCTCCTTCAGGGATGAATTAGTGCCGGTTAAGGCTTACTTGATACCGGTAATCTTCAGCGTGGTCACCGGCTGACGGTGACCGAGGCGACGCTTGTAACCAGTCTTGTTCTTGTACTTGAGGATGTCGATCTTCGGGCCCTTGCCCTGCTCGACAATTTCAGCGGAGACGGAGACCTTCTCCAGGTCTGCAGCCTTCGACTTGACGGTTGCGCCATCGACGAGCAGAACCGGGGTGAGAGCAACGGAGGAACCCGGCTCACCCTCGATCTTCTCGACCTTGACGAGGTCACCTTCAGCAACCTTGTACTGCTTTCCGCCGGTCTTGACGATCGCGTACATAGAGGGCTACCCCTTATCTAAACTCGGCTCGCTAGCAGCTGGGTGGTGCCGCTAGCGAATGGACATTGGACAATTGCGTTCAGATCATAAGCCGCGAGAGACGCGCGAAAACCGCGTTCGTCCCATCCAGCGCATTCATGGTCTAAACAGCGACTGTCAAAGACTACCCCGTGAGGGGGCGAAAAGGCAAAACGCCTTTTCTAGCGCGACCTGCGCCGTGTCACACGACGCCTCCCGCGCCCACCCCTACGTGTCGTCGGCGCGCCGGTCCGTGCGGCGCCCTCGCGCTCCTTCGCCTCGGTGCTGCGCTCCACGTGCGTGCCACGTTCATTCGGAGTTTGGGCGGAGTGGCTCTGCGCCATCTTGCGCACCACTCGGCGGCGGCCCCGTCCGCGGGAAGTACGCGCGTTTGTGCTTACACCGGAGTCCGCGTTCTTTCGCTCAGCCTTGCCCTCCTTCTTAGAGGTAGCCAGCTGGGCGTCCTTAGCCGGAGCCTCCTCCTGTGCGAAGTCTTCGCGCTTCGGGCGAATATCCGAGCGGGAGTTTCCGCGTGTGCGGCGCTTGCGACGCGGTGAGTTCTCGAAGGCCGATACGGCCTCCTCGTAGGTCTGCTCCGAGCGCTGCGCGGAGGATTTTTCCGCTTCAGCGTTGTTAGCGTTCCTATCCTGCTTCTCCTGCTGTGCGCGTGGGTCTTCGCTTATTTCCTCGCGCTGCGGTTCCTGGAAGGTACGCGTTGCCCGGCGCGGCTTGCGCGAGCGCTTCTGCTTTGACTTCGGCCTCGAACGCTGTGCTTCCAGACTTTCCGCTACGGCATAACCAATGGACGCGCTATCCGGCGTATCCGTGTCATCTTCATCGACAACGACCACGCTGGCCACGAGCTCTTCCAGTGAGGATTCCTCGTCACGCGCCGCTTCTTCGTTATCAGCCTGGGAAACCTCGTGCTCAGACGGTGTGTCCTCGTCATGGCGGTGCATGCGGACGGCTGCCGGGTGTTTCTTTGGATCCCGCTGCGGTGCGCGGCGTTCCTTCCGAGCATGGCGCTGCGGCTTCGAGTTCTCTTCCTCGGTGTCCTCATCAACCGGGTAGTCGTGGATGATGATTCCTCGGCCGTGGCAGGCCTCGCACTCGGTGGAGAAAGTCTCGATGAGGCCGGTGCCCACGCGCTTGCGCGTCATCTGCACCAAGCCCAGTGAGGTCACCTCGGAAACCTGGTGGCGAGTCCGGTCACGCCCCAATGCTTCCTTGAGGCGGCGCAGCACCAAGTCTTGGTTCTCCGGCAGGACCATATCGATGAAGTCCACGACGATCATGCCACCGATATCGCGCAGGCGCATCTGACGCACGATCTCCTCGGCTGCTTCGAGGTTATTGCGCGTCACCGTCTCCTCGAGGTTGCCACCGGAGCCGGTGAACTTGCCGGTATTGACGTCGATGACCGTCATAGCCTCCGTACGGTCAATAACGAGCGTGCCGCCCGACGGCAACCAGACCTTGCGGCCGAGAGCCTTCTGCAGCTGCTCATCGATGCGGTAGGAGCTGAAGGCATCCTCACCATCGTGCTCGCGCGCGTCATAGCGCACCACGCGGTCGGCCAAGTCATGCGCCATGGAATCCACGTAGGCGCTGACCGTGTTGTAGGAACGCTTACCATCCACCACCAAGGTACTGAAGTCCTCATTAAAGAGGTCGCGCACCACCTTGATGAGCAAATCCGGCTCTTCATACAGGGTGACCGGCTTGGCGCCCTTCGTTGCCTTTTCATGCGCGGCGCGGGCGCTGATGTCCTCCCACAGGGAGTGCAGGCGGTTGACGTCGGAGGCAATGTCCTCCTCCGACACGTTTTCCGCGGCCGTGCGGATGATGGCGCCGCCATCTCCTGGGATGACGCGCTCCAGGATTCCCTTGAGGCGCTTGCGCTCCGGTGCCGGCAGCTTGCGGGAGATTCCCGCGCTGCGCCCGCCGGGCACGTACACCAGGAAGCGACCGGCCAGGGAAATCTGGGTGGTCAAACGCGCGCCCTTATGACCGATGGGGTCCTTGGCCACCTGGACGAGAACCTGATCACCAGACTTCAAGGCGTTTTCTACCTTGCGGCTGCGCCCGCCAATCCCCAAGGCGCGCCAGTCGATGTCGCCCGCGTACAGCACGCCGTTTCGGCCCTGTCCAATATCGACGAAGGCCGCCTCCATCGAAGGCAAGACATTCTGCACACGGCCCAAGTAGATATTGCCTATCTGGGAAGGGTGCGTTTCGGTCGTGACGAAGTGCTCGACCAAAAGGTCATCCTCCAACACACCAACCTGCGTGATGATGCCCGCGCCGTCGGTGCGCTGCTTATCGCGCACCACCATGGTGCGCTCGACCGATTCGCGGCGCGCCAAGAACTCCGCTTGGGAGACAATGTGCTGGCGCTCCCGTCCCTTCTCCCGCAACTCCGCGCGGCGACGGCGCTGTGCCTCGATACGGGTCGAGCCCTTAATCGCCTTCGGCTCTTCGATGTGCTCGACTTCCTCACGGGCGGGCCCACGGCCTTCTGCCCCGCGGCCACGGGAGGTGCCGCGGCTGCCACGCCGGCGACCGCGCGGCTGGCTTAGCGGCGCTGCATCCTCTTCGGTCTCTTCCTCGCGTACTTCCGGCTTCTGGCGCTTGGCTGGCGGCGTGATCTTCGGCGCCATGAAGACTGGCGCAAAGTCGTACACGTCCGGGTCTTCCTCCGCCATCGGGGTAATCAGCGGGGTGAGGTCATCTTCCTCGTCGCTTTCGCCGGCCTCAGCGAGCGCCTCGTGCAGCATTTCTGCATCGACCTTGTCGACGATCTGCGAAATCTCGTTATCAACGTTCTTACGAACGCGCTCGCGCAGCTTCTCTTCTTCCTCGCTCAGCTGCTCCGGCTCCGCAGTCTGTACCGGCGTGACTTCCCGGGACTCCCCCGCGCCATCCGGTTGCGCCGCAGACTCTTCCGGTGCAGGTTCCTCTGCCTGCTCCTTCGACTCAGCCTTCTTGCCTGCCTTGCTCACGCGCTTGACCGCACGCTTGGTCCGCTTCTTCTTGACGGTCTTCTCTGGCTTGTCCTCTGCCGGAACCTCCGGCTGGTCAGCATCGTCGACCTGAGCTGCCGACTGGTCGGCGTCCTCGGCTGCGGCCTGCTCGGGGGCTTCGGTGGCGGGCGCGAGGGCGTCGATAAGCTGGCCCACCTCTTGCGGTGTCAGCGAAGACTGCGCGGACTTCTTGATTCCCATCTCCGCAAACTGAGCCACCAACTCCTTGGAGGCCACACCCAGCTGCTTTGCCAAAGCATAAAGGCGGGTCTTGGGTGCGAGCGCCTCGCGGTCAATCCCCGCTACAGCTGCGGCCAGCGTCGATTCAGTGCGTACTTCTTCTGTTTTCTTCTTGGATGCCATCAGTGGCTAATCTCCTGAGGTTGTGCTCACCCCGGGCGCAGGTTGCCGCCACACGGTAGTGAGTCTTTGAAAAAATTCTCTTCGTCTTTATTAAGTTGTCAGCGCCTTCCATTCTGGCACAGAGCTCGAACGAGGCTCACATGTTAGTATCGCCGCTATGCCCGATAGCGCGCCCACAAACACACCGGCAGAGCGGAAATTGCCTGAACCGGCACCACGTACTGTGGCCCAGGCGCGCGCCCGGAACGAGATTGCGCTACAGGATATTGTCACCGTGGCCGTGCCCGCGGGCATCGCCTCCGGCCTTCGCGTCGTTGACTTCCCTTATCCCTACGCGGTTCCGGTCTACGGGGTGCTCATCATGGTGATGCTCTACGGAGCCTTCCGCATCATTCGCAGCGAGCCAAAGTTCGTCCAAGCTGCGCAAGAAGAGTACCGGGCGGGCGATTACCCTCTTCTCGCCTACTTTCTACCGGTGCTTGCTATCTTCTCCCCTCTCATCACTGAGGGAATTAAGTCCACCGGGATTATCGGCGATATCTCACCCAACCCCATCCTTATCGCCGCTGGACTTACTGCCTTCTCCATCCCCGCGTTCATCTTCGGCGGCCGTGCGTTCGGCACAACCTCCTACCGAGTGGGCAGGCGCCGCATCAAGGCGATCACCGAACAAGGAAGCCTCGAAGGCGTCACTCAAGCGAGCATCGCCGCGGTAGAAACTCACCCGGAAGTCCTCAGCGGGCTGGTCGCCGCCGGCGCAGTCACTGGCAATACCACCTCCATCTCTGAGCTGGGGCGGCTGATCGGCTACGAGGAGGGGCTCGAAGAAGAACTCCGTGAACTCGAAGCAGCCGGCGTGGTGAAGCTGCCTGGTTTCATCAAGTGGAGTGGTGAGCGGACCTTTAACATCACTCTGACCGAATCCGGCGTGCGCAGCATGGACGCTGCACGCACGCGCTAGCGCGGAAGAGTGTCATCTCCTGGGAAGAGTTTCGGACCAATCCACAGCATGAAATAGACCAAACCAACGAGGACTGGGATCTCAACAAGGGGACCAATCGTTCCGGCAAGGGCTTGAGCAGACATCGCTCCGAAGGTGCCGATGGATACCGCAATAGCAAGCTCAAAGTTATTTCCTGCTGCAGTGAACGCCACGCTGGCAGACTGCGCGTAATTCATGCCAACGGCCTTTGCTACGCCCAGCGACAGCACAAACATGCCCACGAAGTAGATAACCAGCGGCACGGCCACGCGCACTACCGTTGCTGGCTGCTCCACAATGTGCTCGCCCTGCAGGGAAAAGAGCAACACAATTGTGTACAGCAGACCAATCATGGCCAGGGGCGATACGGCTGGGAGGAAGCGGTTCTAAAACCATTCCCGTCCTTTTACCTTTTCGCCCCACACGCGAGACAGCGCACCCAACAGGAACGGTATGCCCAAGAAGACGAGTACGGCCTTGACGATGGCCCAGAAGGAAAAGTCAGCGCTCGTCGTGTCCAGTCCCAGCCATCCGGGGAGGACGCGCAGGTAGAACCAGCCCAGAACACCAAACATAGCGACCTGGAAGATGGAGTTCAGGGCGACAAGCACAGCCGTTGCCTCGCGGTCAGCGCATGAGAGGTCCGACCACACAAGCACCATGGCGATACAGCGAGCAAGGCCCACGATGATGAGGCCGGTGCGCAGCTCCGGCTGGTCCGCCAAGAACAGCCACGCCAGGGTAAACATAAACGCCGGCCCCACCAGCCAGTTGAGGACGAGCGATACCGCCATGAGGCGGCCATCCGTGGCAATTTCCTTGGTCTTCTCGTAGCGAACCTTGGCCAAGGGTGGGTACATCATGACGAGGAGACCAATGGCGATCGGAATGGAAATCCCGCCGATTTCAACGGCGCCCAAGGCTTGGCCAATCCCGGGAATGAAGTGGCCAATGAGCAGTCCGGCAGCCATCGCCAGAATGATCCACATGGGTAAAAATCGATCAAGAAAAGACAACGTCGGGCGCTGCGACACGGCCATGCCTCTCCCTCCTTCAAGGTTGAACAGAGCACGATACGAACATGCAATGTACAGCACGTATTGATACACGTCAATATAACGTAGGGTGCAAGGATAACCCCTATACTGATCGCATGGCTTCCTCTTCCACGCCCGAAACCAGCGCGCCCAGCACTGAGTGTTGCTCCTTAAGCACAGGCCCGCTCAGCGACGCCGAGGCGAGGCATTTTTCGCAGCAATTCAAAGTGCTGGCAGACCCTGCCCGCCTGCGTCTTTTGTCCATCCTGTGTGATGAAGGCTGTGGGCCCATGAGTGTCACGGAACTCACCGAGCTCACTGCGCTGAGTCAGCCCACGGTCTCGCACCACCTAGCGCGCCTGCGGGAAGCCGGCTTGCTATCCAGACAGCAATGCGGCCGCACCGTCACCCATCAGGTGCACAAAGACGCTTTTGCGGCCTTGCGCACGCTGCTGTCGTTCGACTAACCGGTACCTGATCGGATCTGCGCTCGAGCACACAGGACGGGTTCGGGGTAAGGGGCAGAAATAACAAAGGCCCGAGCGCTATGCTCGGGCCTTATTGCGCGCTAGGTGCGATGAACTTCTTAGAGGTTCGGGAACCAGATGGAGATCTCGCGCTCAGCGGACTCCGGGGAGTCGGAACCGTGGACAACGTTCTCGCCAACGGTCAGAGCGAAGTCACCGCGGATGGTGCCCGGGGTGGCCTTCTCAACCGGGTGGGTGCCACCGGCCAGCTGACGCCATGCGGCAATAGCGGACTCGCCCTCGACGATGCCAGCAACCAGCGGCGCAGAGGTGATGAAGTCAACGAGCTCGCCGAAGAAAGGCTTGTCCTCGTGCTCGGCGTAGTGCTTCTTGGCGGTCTCCTCGTCGGCGACGCGCAGATCCATGGCGACGAGCTTCAGGCCCTTGCGCTCGATGCGGGAGATGATCTCGCCCACGTGGCCGTTCTTGACGCCATCCGGCTTGATGAGAATGAGTGTACGTTCAGTCATAGGGCACATAGTACAGAACAGGTGCTCCCTCGTCCCGACAGTGGGCCAATAATTAAGCGCTACGTGAGATGTTGCACGATTTCCTCCGCGCGCTCATGGCTCGTGCCACGAAACCACAACTGCACTTGGCGCACCGCCGTGCCGTACTGGCCGCTGTCTAGCAGGCTTTTCAGCTCCTCGCGATGCCACTCTTCCAGATCCGCAAACTCCACCGGCCGCTCATCGCGCTGCTGCTTGAGCATGCCAACAACAAGGAAGACGAAAGCCGGAATCAGCAATGCGAGCGGAAACGCGAAGCCACCAAAGTACAGTTTGGCCACGAGTGCGGCGATGCACAGCAGTGCGGAAAGACCGTAGAGCAGAAAGAGCATGCCCGTTAGTCTAGCGCGTTGAGAATCGACTGCAGCCAGACACGAGAGCTCATGAGCAGGCGCTTTGCCGCCGCAGTATGGGGAGCCCACAGCTCGAAGGCATGCACCCCGCCGTCGATGACCTCGCACTGTGTAGGCACGCCAGCAGCTTTCAGGCGCTCGGCGTAATCCACGATTTCGCCGTAGAAAAGCTCGCTGCTGCCCGCGTACAGCCACGCCGGCGGTAGGCCAGACAGATCCGCGCGGCGGCCGGGCACGGCATAGGGGGCGTCCGGGTTGCCGTTGACGTAGTAGCGCCAAGCCTGTGCGTTGGAGTCCGCGTCCCAGATGGGGTTGCGGTCGGTGGAGGCTGTGCGGTCATCGAGCATCGGGCAGAACAACCACTGCCCTGCTGGTTGAACCCCGCCTTCATCGTGGAGGCGTTGGCACAGTGCCGCGGCGAGCCCTCCCCCGGCGCTCTGCCCGCCGATAACAATCCGATCCTGGCTGATTCCCAGCTCTTCCGCATGCGTGAGGAGCCAGTGGTGGGCCGAGTGGACGTCGTCAAGCGCGGCCGGATAAGGGTTCTCCGGGGCGAAGCGGTAGCGTGGCGCGACAACGGCGACTCCAACCTCCGCGGCCGTCTCCTTGAGGTGTTTGACGTCCTGGCGCGGATGCCCCATGAGCAGCCCGCCACCGTGGATCCACAACACAGCGCCGCGCGGTTTCTCCGGGCTATAGATAGTCGCGTGGATTTCGGCGTTCTTCACCCGCCGCGTGCGCACGCCCTGGATTAAGGGCGCGGGCCACAGCGCTGGCATGATGCGCCCGGCGCGGCGGATCAGCGGGTTGGTCGGATCCCACAAAGACATGAATACCGCTCCCGCGCGCAGCTCGGGCCGGATATACACCGCAGCGACCTACTTCTCAGTCAGGTGCTGCGTGGTGAGGTAGCCGCGCTCCATGCGGGCGACGATCACCGAGCGCATATAGGCCGCGAGTGCCCAGAGCAGGGCGAAGATGATGAAGATGGTCGCCACGGACCAGTGGACCATAAAGCCGAGAACGATACCGATGACGTGGAGGACAATCTGCACTCCAACGATCCACGGCTTATTCATGAAGGGGAAGGACGCCAGGAGCAGCACCATAAAACCGATCACCACGCCATAGTTGAACGGGGTCCACAGGGTGCCGTCATAGAGCTTGTACAGCATCGGCAGCGCCAAGACAAAGGTGATGAGTTCCAGTGTGAGGGAGCTGGCCACCACCATGCCGCCGAATTGCTTGAGCGGATCCTTGGCTGGTGCCTCGCCCAAGCCAAGCGGGCCAATCTCTTCCTCAGGGACGGGTTTGCGGGGGCTCATGCGGGTTCCTTTCCAAAGAGTGCGCGGGCGTCACCGGCTGTGACCACCGAGCCAGTAATCACGATGCCAGACCCAGACTGCACGTCGGCATCCTCCGCCAATTCAACGGCCTGAGTATAGGCACTGGGGAGGTCGGGCTCGACGTACACGCGCTCTTCGCCGAAGATGTCGCGGGCGAGCTCCGCCAGCTCATAGGCATCGCGGGCACGCGGGGAGGTGTTCTGCGTGATCACGACTTCCGTGAGGACCGACTCGAGGGCAGTGAGGATGCCGGCGGCGTCCTTGTCCGTGAAGATGGACACCACGCCGATGAGGCGCGCGAAATCGAAATCGCGGTCGAGCGCTGCGGCCAGGGCCTTGGCCCCGTGCGGGTTGTGGCAAGCATCCAGGAAGGTCGTGGGGCTGGTGCGCACGCGCTCCAAACGGCCGGGTGAAACGGCCTTGGCAAAGCCGGTGCGCACGGAGGCGATGTCGAGCTGATTGCCTGCCGACGCCCCGAAGAAAGCCTCCACCGCAGCCAAAGCGACGGCCGCGTTCTTGGCTTGGTGCTCGCCGTGCAGCGGCAGGAAGATGTCTTCGTACATCCCACCCAGGCCCTGGATGGTGAGCTGCTGGCCGCCGACGGCAATGCGGGATTCCAGCGCGGCGAACTCAGAACCGGCGCGGGCCACGCCCGCACCGACGTCCACGGTGCGCTGCAGGATAACCCGCATTGCCTCGGGGTCTTGCTCGGCCACAATGGCGATGTTCTCCCCGGGCGTAAGCACATCATCGGCATCGTGTTCGCGGGCCTTGATGATCCCGGCCTTTTCACCGGCAATCTCCGTGATGGTGTCACCGAGGTAATCCGTGTGGTCGAGGCCCACCGGCATGACCACGGCCACCTCTGCGTTGACCACGTTGGTGGCATCCCACGTGCCGCCGAGGCCGACCTCGACGACGGCGACGTCGATGGGGGCATCGGCGAAGGCTGCGTAGGAAATACCGACCAGCACCTCGAAGGTGGACATGGGGATGTCGGAGCGGGAATCCACCATTTCCACATAAGGCTTGATTTCGCGCCAAATGCGCACGAAGTCGCGCGGGTGGATGGGGTGGCCGTCGATGCCAATGCGCTCGGTCACCAGCTGCAGGTGGGGGCTGGTGACGAGGCCTACCCGCCGATGGAAGGAGCGCAGCAGCGAATCGATCATGCGCGCGGTCGAGGACTTGCCGTTGGTGCCGGCGACCTGGATGACGTGGAAGGAACGCTCCGGATTACCCAGGAGATCCATGAGCATCTCGATGCGCTCGAGGCTGGGCTCAATGATGGTTTCGGGGGCGCGGGCGTTAAGCTCCGCCGTCACCTGAGCCAGCTCCGCTAGCTCCTCTGGCGTGGCCTGCTCAGGCGCTGCCTCCTCGTAGTCATCCTCGCCGCCGAGGTTGAGGGTTAGGCCAGAATCGGTGATTTCGACCGGCCCGCCATCGGTGCCCTCCGCGAGGGCATCGACGACCTCGAATTCCTCGCGGTCTTTCTCCTCCGCCACTACTTGAGGCCCTCCAGACGTGCGGTGATGCGCTCGACTTCTTCCTTAGCCACCTGCTGGCGAACGCGGATCTTCTCCACAACTGCCTCCGGTGCTTTGGACAGGAAGGCCTCGTTGCCCAGCTTCTTGCCGGTCTGGTCCAGCTCCTTCTGGGCCTTGGCCAGATCCTTCTCCAAGCGCTTGCGCTCAGCGACGACGTCGACGGCACCGGAGGTATCCAAGGTGACCTCAACGGTGGCCTGGGACAGACGCACCTCGATGGAAGCAGACGCGGTGAAGTCCTCGCCCGGCTCCGTGGTATTGGCCAGGTTGCGGATGAGTCCCTCCTGCTCCTGCAGGTCAGCCGCGGCGAAGTCGAGGCGGCCCGGGACCTTCTGGGAAGGCTTGACGCCCTGATCGGAGCGGAAGCGGCGCAGCTCGGTGATGAGCTTGTCGGCATCCTGAATGCGGCGGGCAGCCACCTCATCCTTCTCCGCGCCACCGTTGGTGTGCTCCTGGGTAGGCCACTGCGCGGTGACGATGGTCTCCCCGCCAGTCAGAGCCTTCCACAGGACCTCGGTGACGAAAGGCATGGTCGGGTGCAGCAAGCGCAGAACCAGGTCAAGAACGCGGCCCAAAACGATCTGGGTCGTGCGTCCGGTGGCCTGCTCCTCGGCGCTCGCCGCATCGAAGTCGCGCGGGATCTGGGTCTTGGCAATCTCCAGGTACCAGTCACACAGCTCATCCCACACGAAGTGGTAGAGCAGCTCATTGGCCTTGGCGAACTGGTAGTCATCCAGGTAGGCGTCGACCTTGGCGCGGACCTCCTCGGAGCGGTCGAGGATCCAGCGGTCGGCGTCGGTCAGCGCGTCGCGTGCCGGCAGCTCCGCCACGCCCGCGCCGTTCATGAGCGCGAACTTGGTGGCGTTAAAGAGCTTGGTGGCGAAGTTACGTCCGGCGGCGGCAGCGTCGACTGCCAGCGGCAGGTCCACGCCCGGGTTGGCACCGCGGGCCAGGGTGAAACGCAGCGCGTCCGCACCATAGTCGCGCACCCAATCCATCGGGTCGATGCCGTTGCCCAGGGACTTCGACATCTTGCGGCCCTGCTCATCGCGCACGAGACCATGGAGGTAAATATCCGTGAACGGCACCTGCGGGCGGCCATCCTTGCCTTCGCCGAGCAGCTCCGGGGTGTGCGCGCCGGCAAAGGTGCCGAACATCATCATGCGTGCGACCCAGAAGAAGAGGATGTCATAGGCGGTAACCAGCACGTTCGTGGGGAAGAACTTCTCCAGATCGGCGGTCTTTTCCGGCCAGCCCATCGTGGAGAAAGGCCACAGCGCAGAGGAGAACCAGGTGTCCAGAACGTCCGGGTCCTGGACGTAGCCTTCCGGCGCTTCCTCGTCGGGACCAAGGCAGATGATGTCGCGCTGGCCGTCCTCGCCCTCTGGCCCGTACCAAATGGGGATGCGGTGACCCCACCACAGCTGGCGGGAGATGCACCAATCGTGCATGTCATCGACCCACTCGAAGTAGCGCGGCTCCAGGGACTTCGGGTGGATGGTGGTATCGCCCTCGCGGACGGCGTCGCCGGACATCTTCGCCATCTTCTCCACGGCCACAAACCACTGCAGGCTCAGGCGCGGCTCAATCGGCTCGCCGGAGCGCTCCGAGTGGCCCACGGAGTGGACGTAGG
This sequence comes from Corynebacterium sp. HMSC074E01, assembly GCF_001808885.1. Lineage (NCBI taxonomy): Bacteria > Bacillati > Actinomycetota > Actinomycetes > Mycobacteriales > Corynebacteriaceae > Corynebacterium > Corynebacterium sp. HMSC074E01. The sequence continues at coordinate 23,199 of NZ_KV794835.1, read as the reverse complement.
GGCGGATCTCCTTGACAATGCGGCCCTGTTCGCGCAGCGCCTCACGGATCTCTACGCGGGCCTCTTCGCGGGTCAGGCCGTCAAACTTCGTGCCGGTATTCGCGATGTGTCCGGTGGTGTCCATGATGGTGGGCATGTCCAGGTCATGGCGCAGGCCCATGGCATAGTCATTCGGATCGTGTGCCGGCGTGATCTTCACTGCACCAGTACCGAATTCCATGTCCACGTAGTCATCGGCAATGATCTTCAGGCTCAGGTCATCGCGGAAGGGGTGTGGCAGCTCCTGGCCCACCAGGTGGGCGTAGCGCTCGTCCTCGGGGTGGACGGCAATGGCGACATCGCCCAGCATCGTCTCCACACGGGTGGTGGCCACGATGAGGTGCGGTTCATCGTCGTTCAGCGAGCCATAGCGAATGGAGACAAGCTCGCCCTCGACGTCCTTGTACACCACCTCGATATCGGAGACGGCGGTCTCCAGCACCGGGGACCAGTTGACCAGGCGGTTGGCCTGGTAGATCATGCCCTCGTCGTAGAGGGTCTTGAAGATGGTCTGGACGGCGCGGGAGAGGCCATCATCCAGCGTGAAGCGCTCACGGGACCAATCCACCGAGTCACCGATGGCACGCATCTGGTTTTGGATGGTGCCGCCGAACTCTTCCTTCCATTCCCAGACCTTGTTGATGAATTCTTCGCGCTCATAATCCCAGCGCTTCTTGCCCTCCTGCTCACGCAGGCGGGCCTCCACCTTGGTCTGGGTAGCGATACCGGCGTGGTCAGCGCCCGGCAGCCACAGGGTGGCATAGCCCTGCATGCGCTTACGGCGAATGATGGAATCGATCAGAGTGTGGTCCAACGCGTGGCCCATGTGCAGCTGGCCGGTGACGTTCGGCGGCGGCAGCACGATGGAATAGGGCTCGGCCTCCGAGGACGCGTCCGGGGTGAAGTAACCGGCGTTTACCCAGCCTTCGTAGAGGTCTTTCTCTACTGCCTGCGGCTCCCAGGACTTGGGAAGCTGGTCCGCGCGGTTGGTGCCAACGAGTTGCTCTTTATTCTGATCAGTCACCTGGCCAACTCTACCCTGTACGTCAACTGGCACTAGCGCCCTGTCTAGAGTAAGAGCATGTCTCACAATCCTGGCCACCGCGCCCGTCTCCGCACCCGCTTCTTTGCTCAAGCCAAAGAGAACTCTCAGGCCTTTGCGTGCCTGACGAGCTATGACTGCATGACCGCCGAAATCTTCGATGAAGCCGGGGTGGATCTCCTGCTCGTCGGCGATTCCCTGGCCAATGTGGTCCTGGGCCGCGAAACCACGCTCTCGCTTACCCTCGATGAAATGATTCCGCTGGCCCGCGCCGTGGTTTCAGCTACCTCCCGCGCCTTCGTGGTGGTGGACTTGCCCTTCGGTTCCTATGAGGCCGGCCCCGCCCAGGCACTGGAGTCTGCCGTGCGCGTCATGAAGGAAACCGGCGCGCAGGCCGTGAAGCTCGAGGGCGGTGCCGAGCGCGCACCGATTGTTGCCGCGCTTGTCGCCGCCGGCATCCCCGTCTGCGCCCACATCGGATTCACGCCCCAACAGGTTCACGCCTTGGGCGGCTTCGTGGTCCAGGGCCGCGGTGCCGGTGCGGAGAAGCTGCACACGGACGCCCGCGCGCTTGCCGACGCCGGCGCCTTCGCCGTGGTACTGGAGATGGTCCCAGCTGCGTTGGCTGAGGAGGTGACCAAGGAACTGCCCATCCCCACCATCGGTATTGGCGCCGGCGCACAGACCGACGGCCAGATCCTCGTGTGGACCGATGCCTTCGGGCTGGGCGGACCCAAGGCGCCGCGCTTCGTGCGCCGCTACGCAAACCTGCGCGGCGCGCTGCTGAAGGGTGCGAAGAATTACGTGGCCGATGTGGGCGAGCGCTCCTTCCCCAACGCCGAGGAATCCTTCGAGGACTAAAGTTTGGGCCATGCAGATCCTTACAACTAAATCTGAACTCCACGCCTTCCGCGCGGCCGCATCCGGCACCGTGGGATTGGTGCCCACGATGGGCGCGCTTCACGAAGGCCACGCTTCCCTCGTTCGCCGCGCCCGCGAGGAGAATGACACCGTGGTGTGCTCGGTCTTTGTCAATCCCCTCCAATTCACCGACCTCGGCGATTGCGAGGACTACCGCGCCTACCCGCGCGACCTCGACGCGGATGCAGCACTGCTCGATTCTCTAGGCGTGGATGCGGTTTTCGCTCCCACCGTGGAGGAGATGTACCCGGGTGGCACCCCGCGGGTGTGGGTGCGCACGGGTGAGATGGGCTCGGTCTTGGAAGGCGCTTCGCGCCCCGGTCACTTCGACGGCGTGGCCACTGTGGTGAGCAAGCTATTCACTCTCGTGCGCCCCGACCGCGCCTACTTCGGGCAGAAGGATGCCCAGCAGGTAGCCATTATTCGGCGCTTGGTGGCGGACCTCGACCTGCCACTCGACATCGTCAGCGCGCCCATCGTCCGCGCGGCGGACGGCGTGGCCGAGTCCAGCCGCAACGCTCGCTTGAGCCCTGCCGAGCGCGAGCAGGCCGTGGCGCTGTCCCAGGCGCTCTTCGCACTGCGGGATGGTGCATCCCTCAAGGAGGCTGAAGCCCAGCTTGCTTCCTCCCCCGGCGTGACGGTGGACTACCTCACCGTGGTGGATCCAGCCACGCTCGAGCCCGTTGATGCACAACACCGGCCCGCCCTGGCGCTCGTTGCAGCGCAGGTGGGGCCAGTGCGGCTCATCGATAACTTAGTGCTTGAGTCTTAGTCCTTGAGCAGGTGGGCTACGGCCTCGCGCTCCTCACGCAGCTCTTGAACCGAGGCCTCGATGCGTTCCTTCTGGAAATCGTTGAGCTCGAGGCCTTGCACGATTTCCCACTTGCCGTCGCGGGCGACGGTGGGGAAACCTGCGACGAGGCCCTCGTCCACGCCATAGGAGCCATCGGAGACGACGGCTGCGGTACGCCAGTCCTCGGTGCCATGGATCCAATCGTGCATGTGATCCACCGCGGCAGAGGCTGCGGAGGCAGCTGAAGACTTACCGCGCACGGCGATGATCTCAGCGCCGCGCTTGGCCACCTTCGGAATCATCTCTTCCTTGTACCAGGTCTCATCAACCTCGGCGTTGGAGAAGGTCAGGTCCGGAAACTGGGAGGCAGAGTGATTGCCCCACACGGCAACCTTGGTCAGCTCCGCGGTAGGCACGCCCGTCTTGAGGGAGACTTGGCTCTGGGTGCGGTTGTGGTCCAGGCGCATGAGCGCGGTGAACTGGCTCGGGTCCAGGTCCGGTGCGCTGTTGGCAGCGATATAAGCATTGGTGTTGGCCGGGTTACCCACGACGAGGACGCGGACATCGCGCGCAGCGACGTCGTTCAGCGCCTTGCCCTGGACCGTGAAAATGGCGCCGTTGGCCTCCAGCAGGTCGGCGCGCTCCATGCCTTTGCTGCGCGGGCGCGAGCCAACGAGGAAAGCAGCCTTGGTGTCCTTGAAGGCCACCTGAGGATCATCGGTGACGGTAATGCCACGCAGGAGGGGGAACGCGGAGTCATTGAGCTCCATGGCCACGCCTTCAGCGGCTCCCACGGCGGCTGGGATTTCCAGCAATGCGAGTTCCACCGGAGTGTCTTTGCCATAGACATCGCCCGCAGCGATACGCCACAGCAAGGAGTAGGCGATGTTGCCGGCGGCGCCGGTGACGGTGATCTTGACGGGTTGCGTTGCATTCATGTGCGAGTCCTTTCGGCTGGGTATTCACCTCCCCACCCTAGTCCCGTTTTTCGCCCCCGTGGGGTGTGATTTTACCCCCGAAAGATGCGAGTTCTTTGTACTTGAGCTCCACGGCCGTCTTTTTTCGGCATAGTGGACAACTGTACGCATTTCCATCGACTAGACGGGACTTTCCATGAGCACTGAGACTTCATCGGTCGACTCCGGCTCTGTTGAGCACGTGATCGATGTTGCGATATCGGAGTTTTCGGAGCATGGTTATGCCGAAACCAAGCTCGAGACCGTATCGAAGCTGTCTGGGATGTCCAAGCGCATGATCCACTACTACTTCGGGGATAAGAAGGGGCTCTACCAGCAAGCCTTGGCAGCGGCAGCGCGGCGCCTCAACCCGCCAGAGGGCAGCCTCGAGATCAATTCTGCTGTCCCAGTCGAGGGCGTGCGCACCTTGGTGGATTGGTTGTTCCGCCAACATGTGAATAACCCCGAAGCCATCCGGATGCTAACGATGGAATCCTCCCACAGTGTGCTGGAGTCCTCGCAGGCGCTTGTCGACGTGTCCGAGATCTCCCTCCACCTCGACAGGCTGCTCATGCTGGGCCAAGATTCCGGCGCGTTCCGCCCGGGAATTTCCGCCAACGATATTTTCACGCTGATTTCTGCGCTCTCGATGTACCGGGTGACGAATCACGCGATGATGAGCAACCTGCTCGACATCAACATGTACACCCACAACAACACTGAGGGGCTGCACCGCATGGCGGTCGATGCTGTGCTGGCTTTCCTTACGGCGAACATCCCGGACATCGGCTTCGAGTCCTACCTCACCCAGAACGAAACCGAGCTCGATGCTGAGTCCGCGCCCTTGGATGTCTACTCCACTGAGGACGAGGGCGGCGCGCCCGCGGGCCTCTACGAATAGAACCCTTTTACCAGCACCGCGCGAGCCAAGCGACTGGACCGCGCGAGCAAAGAAACCAAAGCAAAGGAACCATCTGCGCGCCGGCCTGAGCAAAAGCCCAGGTCACGATCTCACTCCACAGCTAAATGGTCCCATTCATCTGGTTCCTTTGCCCCAACAGGCAGATGGCATCTGACAGAAGGCGTTTTTAGACCTGAAAACGCCATGTAGACAGCACAAAAGGCATCTTCAGCCTTGAAGATGCCTTTTAAGAGATGCCGTTTAGGCGGATTCCTTCGCCTCGTCCGAGTACACGAACTCCGGCTCGCCGCCGTCAGTCACGCAGTCCTGCGTGATGTGGACGCTGGCGATGTCCTCGCGGTCTGGGAGGTCATACATGATGGGCACGAGCAGCTCCTCCATGATGGCACGCAGGCCGCGGGCACCGGTCTTGCGCTCGAGCGCGAGCTCGGCGATTGCCTCCAGCGCCTCATCCTCGAAGTGCAGCTCCGCACCATCCATGCTGAACAGGCGCTGGTATTGCTTGACCAGCGAGTTCTTCGGCTCCACGAGCACCTTCACCAGCGATTCGCGGTCCAGGTTATCCACCGTGGCAACCACCGGCAGGCGGCCGATGAATTCTGGGATGAGGCCGAACTTCACTAGGTCTTCCGGGCGCACCTGGGAGAAGAAGTCGACTGATTCCTTCTCGTCTTTGGTCTCCAGCTTGGCGCCGAAACCCACGCCCTTCTTGCCCACGCGCTCCGAAATCACCTTATCCAAGCCCGCGAAAGCACCGGCCACGATGAAGAGGATGTTCGAGGTATCCAGCTGGATGAACTCCTGGTTCGGGTGCTTGCGCCCGCCCTGCGGAGGGATTGCTGCAACGGTTCCCTCAAGAATCTTCAGCAGGGCCTGCTGCACGCCTTCACCGGACACATCGCGGGTAATCGAGGGGTTCTCCGACTTGCGGGAGATCTTGTCCACCTCATCGACGTAGATGATGCCGTGCTGCGCACGCTCCACGTCAAAGTCCGCTGCCTGCAGCAGTTTGAGCAGGATGTTCTCCACATCCTCGCCCACATAACCGGCCTCGGTCAGGCTCGTGGCATCCGCGATGGCGAAGGGGACGTCGAGCAGGCGCGCCAGGGTCTGCGCCAGGTAGGTCTTTCCGGAGCCCGTCGGTCCCAGCATCAGGATGTTGGACTTAGAGATCTCCACCTCTTCATCCTGCGACTTCTTCCGACGGCCCTCCAGGCCCGCGGCTTCCTCAGCCTTGATGCGCTTGTAGTGGTTGTACACAGCCACCGACAACACGCGCTTGGCCTGGTCCTGGCCAATGACGTACTTATCCAGAAAAGCCGAAATCTCCGAAGGGCGCGGAAGGCGCATTTCCTTCTCTTCGTCCGCCTCGGCCTGAGCCGCGCCGAGCTCCTCCTCGATGATTTCATTGCAGAGCTCGATGCACTCGTCACAGATGTAGACACCGCCGCCGGCGATAAGCTTCTTCACCTGCTTCTGACTCTTTCCACAGAAGGAACACTTGAGCAGGTCAGCGCTTTCTTGCATACGTGCCATGAAGGCCTTTCAACTCTTTTCTCTGGGGTTGGGTGGAGCGATTTTACCGCAGTTTATTCCACTCTAGTAAACCACCCAGACCCCAGCGCTATTCCGCACGCGGCGGCGCGCCACTGAATTTAAAACGGCAGTCAGTAGACATAGACAGAGCGGTTCACTAACTTACATCGAAACCGCTCCATCAGCAGAAAGATTTTCATGGACATCCGCGAACTCATCGACCGCCCCCCCATGGGCGCGCGCCAGTGGCTCATCATCGTCATTGCCCTCTTCCTCAATGCCCTCGACGGCTACGACATGGTCGCCATGGCCTTCGGCGCCGGACCTGTCAGCGAAGAATTCGTCTTATCCGATTCCTCCCTAGGCTGGCTCCTCTCCGCCGCACTCATCGGTATCGGCCTCGGCTCACTCTTCCTCGCCCCGTTAGCTGACCGCCTCGGGCGCACCACCCTCATTACGGTCTCGCTGATCATCGACCTCGTCGGCCTCGTGCTCACCGCGCTCGCGCCCACGTTCAGCCTTCTCCTGATTTGCCGCCTCATCACCGGCATTGGCGTCGGCGGCGTGCTTGTCTGTGTCACCGTACTCGTCAGCGAGTACTCCAACCTGCGCTTCCGCGGCCTAGCCGTCGCCATCTACGCCTCCGGCTATGGCCTGGGTGCTTCATTCTGCGGAGTTATCGCCTCCTCCTTCGATAGCTGGCAGCCCATCTTCTGGGTTGGCGCAGCGCTCACCGTCTTAGCCCTTATCCTCACGGTTGCTTTCGTCCCCGAGTCCGCCGACTTCCTCGCCGCCCGCGGCCGCATGGATTCGGTCCGCACCATCGCCGCCAAACTCGGCCTCAAGGGCGAGGTCAGCGTCCGCCCCCGCACCACCCACAAGGCCTCCTACAAAGACCTCGTCTCGCCACAGTTCCTGCGCACCTCCATCAAGCTCTGGCTGGCGTTCAGCTTCATCATGTTTGCCTACAACTTCACTTCACAGTGGACCCCGAAGCTGCTTACCGCCGAGGGGCTAACCGCCCAGCAAGGCATCATCGGCGGCATCATGCTCTCCTTCGGCGGTGCAATCGGCGCCATCCTCTTCGGCCTTTTCACCACGCGCATCGACGCCCGCCCGCTTCTCATCGCCTTCTGCCTCGTCTCCTCCGTCGTGCTCGTCGGTTTCATCAACTCCACCGCGGTGCCCACCCTCATGTTCACCCTCGGTGTCGGCGTAGGTCTTACCCTCAACGCCTGCATCTCCGGCCTTTACACCGTCACCCCGGAGGCTTACCCTTCGGCGCTGCGCACCACGGGTACGGGCGCTGCCATCGGCATCGCTCGCGTGGGCGCTACCCTCGCTCCCATCCTGGCGGGCTATCTGCTCGAAAGCGGCTGGACCCCAACGGGGCTCTACACCCTCGCCGGCGCTACCGCTGTGTTGGCCGCAATCTCCCTCATCGGTGTGCGCGCCTACACGGCAACCACCAAGCAGACAGCACCCCAGACCGTGGCGGCCTAGGCTGGAGGGGCACACAGCCCCAACCGCTTAGGAGCAGTACATGTTTAATCTTCAGGACCACGTTGCCATCGTCACCGGCGGCGCCGCCGGAATCGGCCGCGGCATCGTCAGCGCTCTACGCGAAGCCGGCGCGACCGTCGTCATCGCTGACCTCAACCTCGAGGCCGCGCAGAAGACTGCCGAAGAACTCGGGGCGGACGCCCTGCTTGTCGACGTCACCTCGCGCGACTCCGTCCGCAACCTCTACAGGGACGTCGTCAAGCGCTATGGCCGCATCGACATCGTCTGTTCCAACGCCGGTGTCTTCCCCAACTGCCCGCTCGAGGACATAACCGACGAGCAATGGGACGCCATGTTCGCCATCAACACGCACGGCACGTTCACCGTGGTGCAGGAAGCACTGCCCTACATGAAGAAAGCGGGCTACGGGCGCATCGTCATCACGACGTCTATCACCGGCTCGCACACCGGCTACCCAGGCTGGGCGCACTACGGCGCTTCGAAGGCCGCACAACAAGGCTTCATGCGCTCCGCGGCACTGGAAGTTGCCCGTGATGGCATCACCATCAATGGTGTTCTGCCAGGCAACATCCTCACCGAGGGTTTGGAGGGCCAGGGTCAGGAGTACCTCGACCAAATGGCACGCTCCGTCCCTATGCACCGCTTAGGTTCCCCGCGCGATATCGGCAACGCCGCGGCCTTCCTCGCCTCCCGCGAAGCAGGCTACATAACGGGCCAGACCATCATCATTGACGGCGGCCAGATCCTCCCCGAGTCCCCCGAGGCCATCCTGCCGCCCTACGAAGCCTAAGCATGGCCGAAGCCCCGCTATCTACTAGACAGCGGGGCTTTAAGCTTGATTACTTAGGCGTTGAGCTTGCGGTAATCAAAGACGGTATCGATGAGACCGTAGTCAACGGCTTCCTGCGCGGTAAGAATCTTGTCGCGGTCAGTATCGATGCGCACCTGCTCCGCAGTGCGGCCGGTGTGCTCAGCCAGGGTCTCCTCCATGAGGCGGCGCATGCGCTCGATCTCGTTGGCCTCGATCTCAAGGTCCGACACCTGGCCCTGCGTGCCCTGCGTACGCGGCTGGTGAATCAGCACACGAGAGTTCGGCAGCGCAGCGCGCTTGCCCGGAGCACCGGCGGCCAACAGAACAGCCGCTGCGGATGCCGCCTGGCCCAGGCACACGGTCTGCACGTCCGGGCGGACGTAGCGCATGGTGTCGTAGATAGCCATCAGCGCAGTAAACGAGCCACCCGGGGAGTTGATGTACATCGTGATATCGCGGTCCGGGTCCTGGGACTCGAGGACCAGCAGCTGCGCCATGATGTCGTTGGCGGAGGTGTCATCGACCTGGGTGCCCAGGAAGATGATGCGCTCTTCAAAGAGCTTGGAATACGGGTTGGTGGTCTTCGATCCCTGTGCGTTCTGCTCAATGAACTCCGGCAGAACGTAGCGGGAAGAAGGCATCTGAAGGTTAGACATAGTGATAAAGCTCCTTGTTCCCTAGTTGGTGATAGGACCGTTGACGGACTCGATGACGTGGTCGACGATGCCGTATTCCTTGGCCTGCTGGGCGGTGAACCAGCGGTCGCGGTCCGAATCCTTGGTGATTTGCTCGAAGGTCTGGCCGGTGTGCTCAGCGATGAGCTCAGCCATCTCGCGCTTGGTCTGCGCGAACTGCTCGGCCTGGATGGCGATATCTGCGGCGGTACCACCCACACCAGCGGAAGGCTGGTGCATCATGATGCGTGCGTGCGGCAGGGCGTAGCGCTTGCCCTTGGTGCCGCCGGAGAGCAGGAACTGGCCCATCGAAGCGGCCAGGCCCATGCCATACGTAGCCACATCGCACGGCGAGTACTTCATCGTGTCGTAGATGGCCATGCCCGCGGTGACCGAGCCACCCGGCGAATTAATATAAAGCGAAATATCGCGCGTGGGGTCCTCTGCGGACAGCAGGAGGATCTGGGCGCACAGTTTGTTGGCAATCTCATCATCCACCTGGGTTCCCAGGAAAATAATGCGCTCGCGCAGCAGGCGCTCATACACGCTATCGCTCAGATTCATACCCGTAGACGACGAGTTCATTGAAATCTTCTCAGACATTAATGGTTCTCCTTCAAGTGAAGAATGCTTTAACTGGCCCCACCTTACCGGCATTCCTCTCAAACTTGGCCTCTGTTCGCTATGAGCGTTGGGGCGCAGCACCAAAGGCGCATACGGAAGCTGGGTTAACATTTGCTCATGTCTGTTTCCGAGCTATCCACCAGTACCCAGAACTATTTGAAAGCAATCTGGGGGCTAAAGGAATGGTCGTCCGAGCCCGTTACCGCCACACTTATAGCGAAACAGTTGGGACTCAAGCTCTCCTCGGTTTCCGATGCAGTGCGCAAAATGTCGAAGCAAGGGCTCGTGTCACACACGCCCTATGGCTCTGTGGAGTTAACCGAACTTGGCAGGCAGTACGCATTGGTCATGGTGCGCCGCCACCGATTGCTTGAGTCTTTTTTGGTTCAAGCATTGGACTACACGTGGGACGAAGTCCATAATGAAGCCGAAAATCTCGAACACGCGGTGTCCGACATGCTCATAGAACGTGTAGATAAGTTCCTTAATTACCCCACTAGGGATCCGCACGGCGATCCTATCCCTACGGTTGATGGACAGATCACAATCCCCAGTGCGCACCGTCTCACCGACAGCGGTGCGCAACCGCAAGTGACCGTGGAACGCATTTCTGATTCCGACCCACAACTGCTGAAGTTCCTTGAAGAGCGCGGCATTGTCACAGGGGCTGTTCTTAGCACGCGCGAGGGAGCGCCCTTTTCAGATTCTCTCGAAATACAGGTGGCCGGCAGCACTCAGTGGGTAGTGCTTGGACGCCCAGCTACCGACGCAGTGTTTGTAGCACACCACAGCCGTTAGACCTTCCCCTTTGCATTAATCCTACTCTCACCTGCCCTTTTCAAAACTACGTTGGGCCGTAGTTGCAACTACGCCATTGCGTAGTTAGTCTTTTCGAATATCACCTATCCCACTTATGGCTAAGGCCAGGATGAGCAGGATTGCTATGTCAGACTCACCAGATTTGGTGTATTTTTCTAGCGTTTCAGAAAATACAAAAAGATTCGTCGAACGCTTAGATAGACCCGCGGTGCGCATTCCACTGCGCCCCAAGAAAACCGGGATGATCCAGGTTTCACACCCGTACGTACTCATCGTTCCCACCTACGGCGGAGGCTCGCTCAAACGCGCAGTCCCCAAACAGGTCATCGACTTCCTCAATGACCCAATCAACCGCTCCTTTATCCGGGGCGTTATTACCTCAGGGAATACCAACTTCGGAAGTGCTTACTGCGTCGCCGGACGCATCATTTCCGCCAAGTGCCACGTACCGGAGCTGTATCACTTCGAGCTTCTCGGCACCCAGAAGGACATTGCCGCCGTAAAGCAGGGCCTTCAAAAGTTTTGGGAGCAGCAAAAGCAGCTAACGATGACACCCCATTAATCCCCCGCAAGATGAAGAACCCATCCGCATCACACAGATTGGAAGACACAATGTGGCCTCTCGATGCCACCCCCACACAACCTCATGGCACTACGCTCCGCACCGCTTCAGCAAACAATGCCGGCGGTGTCGGCAAGCGCAAGAGCTACCACGCACTCAACGCGCAGCTGAACTTGTTCGACGCTTCTGGAAAAATCCAGTTTGACAAGGACATTCAGGCAGCACAAGACTATGTCACGCACCATGTCGCTCCCCGCATGCATCAGTTCGATTCCACCAAGCAACGCTTGGAATGGTTGGTTGATAACGAGTACTACGAGCGGGATTTCCTTGAGCTTTATGATGACGCCTTTCTGTGCGCCATGTATGACAGAGCTCATCGAGCTAAGCACCAGTTCCGCACCTTCCTCGGCGCATTTAAGTTCTTTACTTCATATGCACTGAAAACCTTTGATGGCTCCCGATTCCTAGAAGGCTACGAAGAACGCGTCGCCACCACAGCTTTATACCTTGCACAGGGCGACGAAGAGCTCGCAGAAAAGCTGGTGGATGACATCATGACAGGACGATTCCAGCCCGCCACCCCTACTTTTCTCAACGCAGGCAAAGCCCAGCGCGGCGAAATGGTCTCCTGCTTCCTCCTGCGAATCGAAGACAATTTGGAGAGCATTGGTCGCAGCGTGAACTCTGCACTGCAACTATCAAAGCGCGGTGGTGGAGTGGCCTTGTTGCTGAGCAACCTGCGCGAATCCGGAGCCCCAATCAAAAAGATAGAGAACCAGGCTTCCGGCGTAGTCCCAGTCATGAAGATTCTCGAAGATAGCTTCAGCTATGCCAACCAATTGGGCGCCCGGCAGGGCGCTGGAGCCGTCTACCTGCATGCGCACCATCCAGATATTCTTCGCTTCCTGGATACCAAGCGGGAAAATGCCGATGAGAAAGTCCGCATCAAGACTCTTTCGCTGGGGGTTGTTATTCCAGATATAACCTTCCGGCTGGCCAAAGAGAACAAGGATATGCATCTTTTTAGCCCGTATGACATCGCTCGCGAGTACGGCGTAGCCATGTCTGACATGTCCATCACCGAGTGCTACGACGAGTTGGTTGCCAATCCGCGAATTTCTCACACGACCATTAAGGCCCGCGAGTTTTTCACCACGCTGGCTGAGCTTCAGTTTGAATCCGGATACCCCTACATCCTCTTTGAGGATACGGTCAACCGCGCTAATCCCCTCAAAGGACATATCAATATGTCCAACCTGTGTAGTGAAATCCTCCAGGTCAACACGCCATCGACCTACGGAGCTTCGGGTGACTACACCACCGTCGGCCAGGATATTTCCTGCAATCTAGGTTCGCTCAACATTGCGAAGGCTTTTGAATCACCGGACTTTGGGGAGACCGTCGAAACCGCAGTACGTGCCCTCACGAAGGTTTCAGACCTGACGAATATCGAAGCTGTTCCTTCCATCGCTCACGGAAATGCCTCCATGCATGCCATTGGTCTGGGCCAAATGAATCTCCACGGCTTCCTTGCTTCACAGCGTATTCCTTATGGCTGCGCCGAGGCACTGGACTTTACAAATATCTATTTCCTCACGGTGACCTACCATGCGCTCCGCGCATCCCATGCACTCGCGGTTGAAAAAGGTCAACGATTCACAGGCTTCGAAGAATCCACCTATGCCACTGGCGCCTACTTTGACAAATACATCGACCAAGACTGGGTGCCAGCCACTGAACACGTAAAACAGCTCTTCCATGAAGCAGGCGTGCAGATTCCTCAACGCGAGGATTGGCTACGGCTCAAGAAACAAGTGATGCAAGACGGCATCTACAACGCCTACTTGCAGGCAGTTCCACCCACTGGATCAATTTCCTACATCAATGACTCCACCGCGTCCATCCACCCGATTGCCTCCAAAATTGAAATACGCAAGGAAGGCCGCTTGGGGCGCGTGTACTACCCCGCGCCGGAAATGACCAACGACAACCTGGAGTATTTCGATGACTCCTACGCCGTGGGATACAAAAAAATCATCGACACCTACGCCATGGCCACCCAACACGTGGACCAAGGACTTTCCCTGACCTTGTTCTTTACCGCTGATACGACCACGCGAGACATCAACAAGGCACAAATCTATGCCTGGAAAGCCGGAATCAAGACCCTCTACTACATCCGTTTACGCCAATCCGCGCTCCAAGGAACCGAGGTCGAAGGCTGCGTCTCCTGTGCTTTGTAGGAGCACGGTCCTCCCCTTGTCTACAACCATTCACTCAGAAAGAAGGAAGCTATGTCTTCAACATCGAACAGTGCTGAACTAACCAGCATTTCAGTTACCCCGCCGAGCTACCGGCATGATCCTTCAGCCCGCATCCGCGCCATCAATTGGAACCGGGTGAGCGATGACAAGGATCTTGAAGTGTGGAACCGTCTCACCGCCAATTTTTGGTTGCCAGAGAAGGTCCCGCTTTCTAATGATCTCCCGGCGTGGCAGAAGATGACGCCCGAGGAACGCAACCTCACCATGCGGGTGTTCACGGGACTCACCACCCTGGATACTGTCCAGGCCACTGTGGGAGAAATCTGTCAGATTCAAGATGCCCGCACCGAACACGAGGAGGCCGTGTATACCAACATCGCCTTCATGCAGTCAGTCCATGCCCGTTCATACTCTTCAGTGTTTTCTACCCTGAGCAGTACAAAGGAAATTGATGAAGCATACCGCTGGGCGGTGAATAACGACCTTCTCCAGGCACGCGCCAAGAAAGTGCTCGCGCACTATTTTGGGCCGGATCCACTCAAACGCAAGGTGTCATCGACGCTCCTTTCCTCATTGCTTCTCTACGCGGGTTTCTATCTTCCCTTGCACTTTTCTGTCCACGCCACCCTGACAAATACGGCAGACATGATTCGCCTCATTCTGCGTGACAAGGCAGTGCACGGCTACTACTCGGGCTACAAGTATCAGCGCGGTTTGGAATCCACGACCCCGCTACGGCAGAAGGAAATGCATGATTTCACCATTTCTTTGCTCGAAGAGCTTTATGCACTAGAGCTGGACTATTCCGGCGAGCTATATGAGCCTTTGGGACTCATGGATGATGTAGCCGTGTTCGTTCGCTATAACGCCAATAAGGCACTCATGAATTTGGGCTACCCGGACTATTTCCCGCCCGAAGAAACGGAAGTGAACCCAGAAATCCTCGCGGCCCTAGCCCCCGGAGCAGATGAGAACCATGACTTCTTCTCCGGATCTGGTTCCTCCTATGTCATTGGTACTGCTGAAGAAACGAGTGATGATGACTGGGATTTCTAAACCTTTTCCGCGACCGGACCAAGGAAGCTGGCTTGAGACCATCGCGCTGTTTGAAGCCATCCGCGAAGGAAACCAACCCGCAGCCATGCGGCTGTTGAATACATCCGCCGCACGAGAGGCCGTCCTCGGGGGTCTTCTAGGGCTCATCGAACTGTACTTCCGCCATGAAGAAGGAGACAAAGTAGATGGCTTCCTCACCGCCGCCCACGCTGCCGGCCCACCACCGGCCTTTGGCTGCAAGCCTTTTCTCCCTTGACCACGTCTCCCTACACCCAACTAAGAAAGAAGGTTTACCATGACCACCCCACGTATCAGCGTTATCGTCGGCAGCCTGCGCCGAGAGTCATTTGCACGCAAGATTGCACACGAGGTGCTCACGATGATCCCTGAAGACTACGAGGCAAACATCGTGGAAATCCGTGACTTGCCGCTCTATGACTTCGACTACGATGACCCCGCCGTCACGGACAAGCCCACTCCGGCTGAGTACACCACCTTTCGCGAGACCATCAAGAACTCGAGCGGGATCCTCTTCATTACGCCAGAGAACAACCGCACTATCCCTGCCTGCCTCAAGAACGCAGTGGACATCGGCTCTAAGCCCAACTCAGATGTGGCGTGGAAGAACCTTCCCGCAGGTATCATTAGCCACTCTGTAGGCCGCATGGGCGGCTACAGTTCACAGAAGAACCTTCGCCTCGCCCTGTCCTACTTCGATATGCCGCTCCCTGGTCAGCCCGAAGTATTTCTGGGCCAATCCCCCACCCTTTTCGAAGAGTCCGGACATCTCAATCAACGCACCGCAGACTTTGTCAAGGATTACGTTATGCGCTTCCTGCAGTTGACCGACGAGGCCTTTAGAGCCACGAACGGCTAGCGGTATCCCCAGCCAACACCCATCGCGCCCTCTACGAAGTACTCAAAGACTCCTAGAGGGCGTTCACAATGACACAAACCCCGGATTCAGGCTCATCCTTGAGTTACCTGAATCCGGGGTTTCATGCGCGCTCGCCACCACACATGTGGCAGCAGCGCGTTACAAGCGGGAGATTACTTCTCCTCGGAAGCTTCAGCAGCGTCCGCTTCTTCGATTTCACCGAAGTACTGGTCAACGTCAACCTTGTTGCCCTCTTCATCGGTGACCTCGGCACGGCAGATGGCCATTGCCAGGGCCTTGCCACGGCGAACGTCAGAGAACAGGTTACCCAGCTGGTTGCTGGACTGCAGCTGCTGGATGAACTGGTTCGGGTCCATGCCGTAAGACTGCGCGGTGAACAGGATGTGGTCGGTCAGCTCCTGCTGGGACACCTCCGGCTCCTCGATCTCAGCCAGGGCGTCGAGGAAGAGCTGGGTGCGGACGGATTCCTCAGCGGACTTGCGAGCATCAGCGTCGAACTCCTCGCGGGTCGTGCCCTGTGCCTCAAGCAGCTGGGCCAGAGCCTTCTCGTCGTGAGCCAGCTGGCCCATGACCTGGTGCAGCTGAGCGTGAACCTGCTCATCAACGATGGAGGACGGCAGCTCGAAGGAAACCTCAGCCAGAGCAGCCTTCAGGACCTCATCGCGGATGGCAGCAGCCTGCTCGGACTTCTTGGTCTCCTCGACGCGGGACTTGGTGTCCTCACGCAGCTCGTCGATGGTGTCAAACTCGGAGGCCATCTGTGCGAACTCGTCGTCGAGATCCGGCAGCTTGCGCTCCTTGCTCTGCTGGACGTGGACCTTCACGGTGGCCTCTTCGCCCTCGTGCTCACCGGACTGGATGGCGGTGGTGAACTCGTTGTCCTCGTCAGTCTTCATGCCGCGCAGTGCGGTATCGAGACCCTTAATCAGGTTGTCGTCACCGATGCGGTAGGTCATACCCTCGTGGGAAGCCTCATCCAGCTTGGTGCCGTCCACCTCGGTGGTGATGTCGATGACAGCGAAGTCACCGGTCTTCATCTTGCGCTTGGTGTCCTTGAGCTCACCGAAGCGGAAAGCCAGATCCTCGAGCGCCTTGTCGACGTCCTCTTCGGAGGTCTCCAGTGCAGGCACCTTGACAGAGATCTTGGAGAAGTCCGGCACCTCGAACTCGGGGCGGATATCTACCTCAGCGGTGAACTCGACGAAGTCGTTGTCCTCCAGCTTGGCAATGTCAATCTCCGGCTGACCAATAACCTTGAGATCGTTTTCGGTAACGGCCTGCTCGTAGCGGGACGGCAGCATGTCGTTGACTACCTGCTCGAGGATGGGGCCACGACCAAAGCGGGCGTCGATAAGCTGGCGCGGAGCCTTGCCCTTACGGAAACCCGGGATGGAAACCTGCTGCGCGATCGCCGCGTAGGCCTGATCGATTTCCTTGTCCAGCTCAGCGAACGGAACGTTGACGGTGAGCTTGACGCGGGTATCGCTCAGCTTGTCTACGGTGGTCTTCACGAGAAACTCTCCTGATTGTGATCGTTCAAAGATGAAATTAGGGGGCCTGGATGAGTGTCCAGGCCCCCATACGTCGGGGCGACAGGATTTGAACCTGCGACCCCCTGCTCCCAAAGCAGGTGCGCTACCAAGCTGCGCCACGCCCCGTATGGAAAGCCTCTGCGCCCGGAAGTTCCGCACGCAGCTGCGCTTCATACTGGGGCTAGTGTACCGATAGCAGCTTGACTATCCCAACACCGGCCCCATTTTATGTTCATTTGCGCATGTCAGATGATATTTCTATTCCTAGAAGTCGAAGTCGAAATCAAACATGCCGCCATCGCCTCCGTCGCCGCCGAAGAGGCCATCGAAGAAGCCACCTTCGTCGCCTCCCCCGGCATCACCGGCACCCATATCGCCGCCGGCTCCGTCCATGGCACCACCGTCCATGCCTTCAGCGCCGCCGAGGCCTCCGCCCCAGTCGCCGCTTTCAGCCGCCGCTGCGGAGTAGCCGACGCCGGACATGCCCGCGAACATGGCGTTGAACATCATGGAGTAGCCCACCATCCACACGCCGGTAGTCAACGCGTCAGCCCACCACGGGCGCGAGTACCAACCGGCCGGGACCGGGCGCCCAGCCACGACACCGCCCGGGTAGTAGTTCGGGGTTTCTGCAGATGCGCTTGGCGACGCCGTCAGCGTCTCCCCGTTTGCCTCCACCGTACGGGTCTCCGTCACCTTGCCGGCCTGGCGCTGGCCCTCCAGCGGTGGCAGCTCCGGGCCCGGATCCATGCCCATAATCTCGCGCGCGGCCGCAACGTAGTAGAGCCCCTCCAGTGCAGATTCGCGCGCCAGGTGCGCCTGCTTCGCTGTCGTGGCCTGAGAAATTGCCGAGTTTGCAGCGGTAAAACGCTCGGAAGCATCCGCCATGGCCTGCTGGGAGGCGGTATCCGTGCCGCTGAGGTTCATCACCTGACCGCCGAGACGCTCAGTCCAGCGGCGCGCATCCGCCATCGCGTCATCAAAACGTTGGGATTCTCGCAGCTCCTGCTGCTTCTTCCCGTTACGCGAGGACAGAAACCATGCGCCGCCACCGACGACAAGGATAAGGAGCAATAACGAGCTCACGAAAGCACCACTTTCATCTCAGAGTCGAATTGTGTGTTGTTGTAATTGTCTACCTACCCAAACTAACGCCCTTGGCCCTGTTCTAGTTCCCATTTTTCTTTCAGCGACCACGTGCGCTAAAGTAATCGGCACGCCGATTCAACGGCTTTCAAAGTCAAGTCCTTGAAAGTTGAAGATCCTCGGTTGTGGGAATGTCGTATAGTGGCTAATACCTCAGCCTTCCAAGCTGAAGACGCGGGTTCGATTCCCGTCATTCCCTCCAAGAAAAAGCTGTACCGAGCACCTCTTTTAGGTCGTCGGTGCGGCTTTAGTCGTTTTCAAATTCTTCGGTGCTAGGCCGCGCTCGAGGCATCCCTGTGATTCGATTAGGCCATCATTTCCCGTTTCTGCACGGGTGACCATGCTCTGCGTAGAGTGGGCCGCATGACTGTACCTAATATTAAACTCAACGACGGCAACACCATCCCCCAGCTCGGCTACGGCGTCTTCAAGGTAGACCCCGACAAGACCGAGGAACTGGTCCTCGAAGCCCTCAAGGTGGGCTACCGCCACATCGACACCGCTGCCATCTATGGCAACGAGGAAGGCGTGGGTCGCGCGATTGCTAAGTCCGGCATCCCACGCGAAGAGCTGTTCATCACCACGAAGCTGTGGAATGACCGCCAGACCGACGCAGCCGCAGCTCTCGACGAGTCCCTGGAAAAGCTAGGTCTGGACTATGTGGACCTCTACCTCATCCACTGGCCCTGCCCAGACAACGGCCACTACGTCGAAGCGTGGAAGCAGCTCATCGAGTTAAAGAAGGCCGGCAAGGCCAAGTCCATCGGTGTATCCAACTTCGAACTCGAGCACCTGGACCAGCTGGAAACCCAGACTGATGAAACCCCCGTGGTCAACCAGGTGGAGCTGCACCCCTACCTGCAGCGCTGGCGCGAGCTCGATGCCTTCCGCGCTCACAAGGTACAGATTGAGGCGTGGGGCCCACTAGGCCAGGGCAAGACGGATCTCTTCGAGCAGCCGGAAATCACCGAGCCTGCCGAAAAATACGGCGTTTCCCCCGCCCAGGTGATTATCCGCTGGCATCTACAAAATGGCGTCATCGTCTTCCCGAAGTCCGAAAACCCGGAGCGCATCGCGCAGAACTTCGATGTATTCGGCTTCGAGCTTGATGAATCCGAGATGGCTGCGATTACTGATCTTGACCTCGGGGAAGAGGGCCGCGGCGGCACCCACCCCAAGGATATGAACTAAGCCTCCGGAAGCTCCGGCGGAATGTTGGTGCGCTCGTACTCGGCAAGAATGTCGATGCGGCGCTGGTGGCGCTCGGCACGGGACCATTCCTGATCCAGGAAGGCATCCACGATGGCGAGTGCCTCCTCCTCGGAGTGCATGCGGCCACCGATGCCGATGAGCTGGGCGTTGTTGTGCTCGCGGGCCAGGCGTGCGGTCTCCGGGGACCACGCCAGGGCGCAGCGCGCGCCCTTTACCTTGTTAGCGGCAATCTGCTCACCATTGCCGGAACCGCCCAGCACGATGCCGAGCGAGCCCGGATCGTTGACGGTCCGCAACGCGGCCTCAATGCAAAATGCCGGGTAGTCATCCTCGGCGTCGTACTCGTGGGCACCGCAATCAATGACGTCGTGGCCCTGCTTTTTCAGGTGTTCGGCAATGACGTTCTTCGTCTCGAACCCTGCGTGGTCTGCTCCTAAATAAACGCGCATGGCCCACATCCTACCGGCCTGTGGGCCATCCCACGCACTAAACCTGCGGGGATTCGGTGCGGGAGCGCTTGAGCTCGAAGAAGTAGGGGAACTGGGCGAGGCGCACGGAGGCGTCGAAAAGCTCGCCGGCTTCTTCACCGGTGGGAACGCGCGTGATGACCGGGCCGAAGAAGGCAGTATCACCGAACTTCACCACCGGGGTGCCGACCTCATCACCGACCTCGGAGATGCCGCGGTTGTGGAACTCGGTGAGCTTTTCATCCATCTCTTCGGTGTTGGCCACGGAGGCGAAGTCGGCGGGGAGGGAGACGTCGTCAAGCGCCTGCTTGATGATGTCGTCGTAGGCGCCGTAACCCTTCTTGCCGCCCTGGCCCTCCGTGTGGATGCGGGTGCCCATCGCGGTGTAGAAGGCATCGACCTTCTCCGGGGCCTCCACGGCAATCTTGGCCGCCACGCGGGCAGGACCCCAGTTGGCTTCCATCATCTTCATGTACTCCGGATCCAGGTCGCGGCCCTTGTTGAGCACGGACAGGGACATCGGCTGGAAGGTAACCTCGATATCGCGGACCTTCTCCACCTCCTTAATCCAGCGCGAGGTTAGCCATGCGAAGGGGCATGAGCAGTCGAACCAGAACGTAACTTGTTGAGCCATAGTAAATCTCCTTTGTTTGTGTGGTCTTTGGCACCCCACCCTAGGCGGGTGACTACGCTGGTGCAGAGACTTTAGGTACAGAGAAAGAGGAGATGCACCTTATGACCTCGATTAACCTCACCCGCGAGGAAGCCCAGCAGCGCTCCGACATGGTGGAGGTAAGCCACTACGACGTCGCCTTGGACCTCACCGGAGAGGAGTATTTCACCTCCACCACGGTGGTGAAGTTCCGAGTTAAGAAGGCCGGTTCTACGTTTATTGACTTGCGCGGTGACGAGCTTCTCGAGGTCCGCCTCAACGGCGCTCCCCTGCCCACCAGTGCTTATGACCCGACGTACGGGATCCCGCTATCGGGTTTGCAGGTGGCAGAGTATGAGCTGAAGGTCGTGGCGAAAATCCGCTATTCACGCACGGGCGAGGGCCTGCACCGCTTCGTCGATCCGGTCGACGGCGAGGCTTACCTCTACACCCAGTTCGAGACTGCCGACGCCAAGCGTGTCTTCGCCTGCTTTGACCAGCCGGATTTGAAGGCGACGTACTCGCTGACCTTCGAGGTCCCAGAGCACTGGACGGTGATTACGAACTCCCCCATCACGCGTTCAAGCAACACCGTGAGCGCTGCGGTGGATTACCCGCTGTCGACGTACCTGATTGCGCTGTGCGCAGGCCCGTACGTGGGCGTGACGGATACGTGGACAGGCACGCTGACGGAGCACCCGGAGGGCTCACCTGCTAAGTCCGTTGAGGTGCCGTTGGGTATTTACTGCCGCCCCTCCCTGCTGGAATCGCTCGATGCGGAGCGCCTGTTCACGGAGACCAAGCAGGGCTTCGATTTCTACCACCGCAACTTCGGCTTTGCCTACCCCTTTGGCAAATATGACCAGATTTTCGTGCCGGAGTTCAACGCCGGTGCAATGGAGAACGCCGGCTGCGTGACCATTCGCGATGAGTACGTCTTTACGTCGCAAGCCTCGCACTACAAGTACGAGCGCCGCGCGGACACCATCCTGCACGAGCTGGCGCACATGTGGTTCGGTGACCTCGTGACCATGCAGTGGTGGGATGACCTGTGGCTCAACGAGTCCTTCGCCACCTGGTCGGCGGCGATTTCCCAAGCAGAAGAGACCGAATATGACACCGCCTGGGTGACCTTTGCCAACGTGGAGAAAGCCTGGGCCTACCAGCAGGATCAGCTGCCCACGACGCACCCGATTTCCACGGATGCTTCTGACATTGAGACCGTGGAGCAGAACTTCGACGGCATCACCTACGCCAAGGGGGCGTCGGTGCTGAAGCAGTTGCAGGCCTACGTGGGCCGCGAGAACTTCTTTGCCGGGGTGCGCCGCCACTTCCAGGAGCACCAGTGGTCGAATGCCACGTTCGGGGATCTGCTGCGCCACTTGGAGGAGGCCTCGGGCCGCGACCTGTCCTTCTGGGCGCAGCAGTGGTTGAAGACTTCAGGAGTCAACACGCTGGGCATGGCATTGGCGACGGACGAGTCCGGCACCATTACTCAGGCCTATCTCACCCAGCGCGGCGATACTCTGCGCACACACCGCGTCGCCGTCGGCGTTTACGCCCTGCAGGGTGAGAAGGTGGTGCGCACCGAGCGCATCGAGATGGATATCGATGGCGCCTCCACCGAGATTCCGGAACTCATTGGCCGCAAGCAGGCGGACATCGACTTCGTGCTGCCTAACGACGATGACCTGACCTACTGCCTCATCGAGCTGGACGCCGGTTCCCTGCAGTTCCTGTTGGAGAATGTCGACAAGTTCGAGGACCCCATGGCCCGCACTTTGTGCTGGTCCACCGCGTGGGAGATGACCCGGGCAGGTACCATGCGCGCCCGCGATTTCGTGGCGCTCGTGGCCCGCGGTGCGGCAGCGGAGACCGAGCTCGCCGTATTGGAGCGCATCCTCACCCAGGCCGCAACGGCCCAATCAACCTACGCCGACCCAGAGTGGGCAAAGGAGGATACGCAGCTTGCTCGCGCCCTCCTTGACGGCGCCCGCTCCGATAGCGCCGAGCGCTCCATCGTCTTCACCCAGGCGCTGGCCGGCATCAAGCTTCACGACGCCTCCCGCGCCTTCTTCCAGGAGCTCCTTAAGACCTCCTCGGATGCGGGCCTGCGCTGGAAGGCGCTCACCGCGCTCATCGCCGATGGCTCGCTTGCCGACGTCACCGGCCCCGAGGCCGCCGGCGCCGCCATGACGGCGGTGGCTGAGGAACTCAAGCGCGATAACACCGCGACGGGCTACCAGGCCTCACTTAAAGCGTTGGCCGCGGTTAATACCGAGGACAACAAGCGCGCGGTGTGGGACGAGATTGTCGCCGGTGAACTGGGCAACCGCGACTTGGAGTCGAAGCTAGCGGGCCTGACTTTCGTGGGTTCCGATGAACTCCTGCCGAGTACTGAGTTCTTCGACGTGGCGGAAAAGATTTGGTCCGCGCAGTCCAACGAGATTGCCTTGACCACGGTGACCGGGTTGTTCCCGCGCTGGGATGTCAGCCAGGAGACCCTCGACCGCGCCGACGAGTTCCTCTCCCGCGACCTGGCCGGTGGCCTGCGCCGCGCCGTGACCGAGCAACGTGACCGCCTCGCCCGCGCCCTGCGCAACCGCGCCGTCGACCGCGGTTAGCACACGCGTCTAGCCCCTCCCCTGAGGGGCTTTTCTCATGCCAGTTCCTCCTCCTCCCCCCCTTGCCCGCAGCCACTCCCTTTCCCGCCCTTTGGCCGGCATTAACCCGACCTGTGGCCAAC
>NZ_KV794834.1:0-307 GCF_001808885.1 Corynebacterium sp. HMSC074E01 | reverse complement strand
GATACCGACGGTGACGGCCTGACCGATGGTGAGGAAAAGGAGCACGGTACCGATCCGAAGAACCCGGATACCGACGGTGACGGCATCAACGACGGTGACGAGGTCAAGGATGGTACTGATCCGAAGAATAAGGACACCGATGGTGATGGCCTGACCGATAAGGAAGAGAAGGATCTCGGTACTGACCCGACGAAGCCGGATACCGATGGTGACGGCCTGACCGATAAGGAAGAGGTCGACGGTTCTAAGAACCCGAACAAGGACAACAAGTTCGACGAGAACGGTGAGCCTGGCAACACCGACCCGA
>NZ_KV794833.1:0-213 GCF_001808885.1 Corynebacterium sp. HMSC074E01 | reverse complement strand
TGCTGTTGCAAAGTTGGGGCAGTAGGAAGACCGGCGTGGAATAATCAGGTCCATGGGCATCTTCTCCGGTCGGCAGTTCCCTCGTGAAATCATCCTGTGGGCGGTGCGGTGGTACTGCCGCTACGGCGTGAGCTATCGCGACCTCGAAGAGATGATGACCGAGCGGGGAGTGCCGGTCGATCACACCACGATCTACCGCTGGGTCCAGAAATA
>NZ_KV794832.1:0-362 GCF_001808885.1 Corynebacterium sp. HMSC074E01 | reverse complement strand
GCTTCGTCCCTGTCGAAAGGAGTTTACAACCCGAAGGCCGTCATCCCCCACGCGGCGTCGCTGCATCAGGCTTCCGCCCATTGTGCAATATTCCCCACTGCTGCCTCCCGTAGGAGTCTGGGCCGTATCTCAGTCCCAATGTGGCCGTACACCCTCTCAGGCCGGCTACCCGTCGACGCCTTGGTAGGCCATTACCCCACCAACAAGCTGATAGGCCGCGAGCTCATCTTGCACCGAAAAAACTTTCCAACCACCACACTAAAGGCAGTTCATATCCGGTATTAGACCCAGTTTCCCAAGCTTATCCCAGAGTGCAAGGCAGATCACCCACGTGTTACTCACCCGTTCGCCACTCGAGTACC
>NZ_KV794831.1:0-901 GCF_001808885.1 Corynebacterium sp. HMSC074E01 | reverse complement strand
TTGCCGCGGCTTCGGCGGTGTGCTTGAGCCCCACTACATTGTCGGCGCAGGACCACTCGACCAGTGAGCTATTACGCACTCTTTCAAGGATGGCTGCTTCTAAGCCAACCTCCTGGCTGTCTTCGCGATCCCACATCCTTTTCCACTTAGCACACCCTTAGGGGCCTTAACCGGCGATCTGGGCTGTTTCCCTCTCGACTATGAAGCTTATCCCCCACAGTCTCACTGCCGCACAACACATTGATGGCATTCGGAGTTTGGCTGACATTGCTAAGATTGTAGTCCCGCTCAACCAACCAGTAGCTCTACCTCCACCAAGCTACATGCGACGCTGCACCTAAATGCATTTCGGGGAGAACCAGCTATCACGGAGTTTGATTGGCCTTTCACCCCTACCCACAGCTCATCCCCGCAGTTTTCAACCTACGTGGGTTCGCGCCTCCACAGCATCTTACTACTGCTTCACACTGGCCATGGGTAGATCACCCCGCTTCGGGTCCAGGACATGCCACTAAAACACCCCATTAGGATTCGGTTTCCCTACGGCTACCCCACACGGGTTAACCTCGCGACATGCCGCTGACTCGCAGGCTCATTCTTCAAAAGGCACGCCATCACACAATAAAAAGTGCTCTGACGGATTGTAAGCACATGGTTTCAGGAACTATTTCACTCCCCTCCCGGGGTACTTTTCACCATTCCCTCACGGTACTAATACACTATCGGTCACACTGAGTATTTAGGCTTACCGGGTGGTCCCGGCAGATTCACAGCAGATTCCACGAGCCCGCTGCTACTCGGGCAACCCAACAACTAATGCATTGAAGCCTTCAACTACGGGACTATCACCCTCTACGGTAGGCGTTTCCACACCACTTCACCTAACAACAACACACAAGCA
>NZ_KV794830.1:0-232 GCF_001808885.1 Corynebacterium sp. HMSC074E01 | reverse complement strand
ACAATGCCCCAGACACCCAACAATGCACCAAAGACTTTTTAAATCAGACACCTAACAAGTGCCGTGTTGGTTAACCCATCATCCTGGTTAAGATGTATCTCCACCCGATTAACTTACGGTGGCAGCAAGACAAACGCTTACTCAACCACCAAGCCATGAAAAAATACTCACAGCCAAAGGCACCAACTGGTACCCACAAAAAGCTCCTTAGAAAGGAGGTGATCCACCCGCA
>NZ_KV794829.1:0-14562 GCF_001808885.1 Corynebacterium sp. HMSC074E01 | reverse complement strand
CCGCCAACCACAACCAGGTTGACGGGGATATCGGCGATCCTTCAGGACAGCACCACCCACGAACCACAAGAAGGTGCGCGGGGATTTCGGGGATCCCAGACCACGCCGGATGCAGCAGAGAACCGGGGTTCCTAAGCCCTTAAAGGGCGAAGCCCACCAACTGAGCCATCGTTGACGGTCGAGCTGTCGAGTGCAACGCGAATTCCGGAGCTCAAAAGCGCACCCAGAGCTCCTTTTCCTTAAAACCCGGCAGAACCTTCGAGCGGTCACGCGCTCATCGCAATGCCTCAAGCGTGGCATGCGCAGCCTGCTCAAGCGGAGCGTAGTAGGCCGGACCATGCGTCATCGCATGAACTGCAAGTGGGTGCAACTGGTGCATCGGCACCCACTTCCGGTACTCCTCACCCGCCCCATAGCCCCGCAGTATCTCGTCATAGTAGGGCGTTCCGAACAGTTCCAGCATGGCCAAATCCGTCCACGGATGCCCGCCGTGCGCTGCAGGGTCAATCATGACCGCCGTGTCCTCCTGGAACAACACATTCCCTGCCCACAAATCACCATGAATTCGTGCAGGCTCAACGTCCCAGTCCACGGCGGCTATAGCTTCGGCCGCCACATATACGCAGTCCCGCAGCCCCTCCGGAAGTCCTTCTATAAATGGCACCACCCGCTGTTCGGCGTAGAACTCACCCCAGGCTTCGCGTGGTTCGCAGGGTTGCTCCACGCGCCCAATGAAGTTCGCGCCTTCCCACCCCTCTGGCGGTGCGCCGAAAGCTGGGGCGCCTGCCTGATGAACCTGCCGCAACGCTTCACCAAACGCCCGCGCTGCAGCAGCACTCGGTCGCGCCTGCGCTACTCGACGCGTACTAATCGTCGAACCTGTCAGCCCCGCAACTTCCACCACGACGTCCTTTCTTGCGGCTGCTAACCAGCGCAGGCCCGCGGCCTCTGCCTCGGCTTGATCAGCTCGTGCTACTGACTTGGTGAAAACATCCATGCTCCCCAGCATAGAAAAAGGCCGCCTCTGCGAAAGAGACGGCCGATGGTGGAGCTAACGGGATTCGAACCCGTGACCCCCACACTGCCAGTGTGGTGCGCTACCAACTGCGCCATAGCCCCAGGGCAATATTGAATTTTAAAGTGGAGCTAACGGGATTCGAACCCGTGACCCCCACACTGCCAGTGTGGTGCGCTACCAACTGCGCCATAGCCCCTCATACGAGGTGCAACCTTTAAGATTGCAACTCGTATCAATATATCCGCTCCCCATTCACTCACCAAATCGCGAGTTGGGGCGCTAAATTTACTTCTCAGTAACGATGTTGACCCATTCCATGATGGAGGTCTTGTCATCCTCCGGAATGTCCTTGCCGTCCTTGATAATGCGCGGCGAGGATACGCTGCCGGTTTCCTTTTCAAGCTTTTCGTAGTTCGAGGTCACCAGCGGGTTTCCTTCACCAACCGGGGCTTCCTCAATGGCCTTCACCGTGGCATCATCTGCGCCCAGTTCCTTCGCGGCAGCAGCGAAGTCTTCCATCTCCCACTTGTTGTACACCTTGGACTGGTTCTCCATGAGGTACTTACGCAGGTTCCAGTAGAGCGTGGCGTCACCGGTCTTTGCTACCTGTTCCATCGCAGCAGCGGCCTTGGAGGAGTGGCCCGTGTTGGACTTGATGCTCTCCAGGCCGTTCGGGCTGCCGTCGAGGAAGTTGAGGGTGCGCACGTGCACGACGAGCTCGCCCGCATCAATCGCATCCTTCATCTGCTCGTCGGTTTCCTTCGCCAGGTCACCACAGTGTGGGCAGGAGTAGTCCTCGTACAGCTCTACTTCGGTTGCGTCCTTTGCGGCATCCGCAGACTTGAAGGTTACCGCATTGTCCGCGAGGGAAATCTCCATGGAGACATCCTCGGCCGCGTAGTCCCCCAGCGCATCGGTCTGTGCGCCTCGCCCTTGGTAGACGATGTATCCGATGACCACGGCAATAATAACCAGCAGAACAGCGAGGCCCCAGACGAATCCACTATTGCCTTTGGAGTTGGGGTCTTTGACTGTACTCATTAAACAACCTTGCCTTTATGACTTAAGTTCGAACAGATGAAAAGCCTACACACCGTTGTTAAGGGTGCAATGCAAATTTGGTGAAAGGACGCTTGATCGTCCACACCATTAAGACAGAATAGAAGACATCACGCAGCAGTGTCATCATGTAGTTCATCACTTGCGCGTCCTCATCAGGGCTAACGGAGAAACACCCGCAGTCAATCCCGAGTCCCCGCGCCCATGCCTGCGCGATGCCGATCATGAATAGAACGAGGACAATCTGCCCCACCCACGCCGATTGCCGAAGGAACAGCCCCAACAGGAGCAACAGGCCGCCGCACACTTCAAGCGGGCCAATCAGATAGGACAAATAGTGGGACCACTCTGGGGTAAAGATTTCATATGCCTTGATGCTTTGCGATACCGCGAGCTGGTCCGACAGCTTCGACGCTCCCGCTTTAATCCACACATAGGCCATATAAAATCGCGCAAACGCACTGATAACGTCCAGCACAAGCGTTGCGCTGATCTTGTTTTTAAACACGGGATTAGCCTAACAAGTTACGGGTGGAGAGCGTAACGACGATACGGGCGCCAGATCGTCCACGCGGTGAGGATGAGGAAGAAAGCGTCGCGAAGCAGCGTCAGTGCGTAGTTCATGCCTTGGCTCACGTCGTTGGGGTCGTAGCCAAAACACCCACAATCGATGACTAGCCCACGCGCCCACGCCTGAGAAATTCCCACCATGAACAGGACCAGGACCACCGCAGCGACTGCCGACGCCTCCCTCAAGAACAGGCCCAACAACAGCAGCAGCCCTCCAACGATTTCAAGCGGCGCAATGAGGAAGGCCAAGTACTCAGACCATTCCGGGGTGAAGATGCCATAGGCCCGGATGGCCTGTGCCATCTCCATCCGAGCGTCCAGTTTCTGTATGCCGGCGATAATCCACACGGCGGCCATGCCGAATCGGGCGAGTGCGCTGGACAGGTCAAGCACCGAGGTGCGTTGTGCGGTTGTCATAAACCATTAGCCTAAGCTCCGAGAACCTGTGACACCAGCGCCTGCGCCTCTTCCTGGACCTGCTTGAGGTGTTCTTCGCCACGGAAGCTCTCGGCATAAATCTTGTACTTGTCTTCCGTGCCGGACGGGCGCGCGGCGAACCATGCGTTTTCCGTCGTCACCTTCAGGCCACCGATCGCCGCGCCGTTGCCCGGCGCTTCGGTGAGCTTGGCGACGATCTCCTCGCCCGCCAGCTCAGTGGCCGTGACCTGCTCCGGAGAGAGCTTCTTCAGGATCGCCTTCTGCTCGCGGGTAGCTGGCGCGTCGGTCCGCGCATAGGCCGGTGCGCCGTACTTCTCTGCCAGCTCCGCGTAGCGCTGGGACGGGGTTTTACCCGTCACCGCCAGGATCTCGGCGGCCAAGAGATCCATGATGATGCCATCCTTATCGGTGGACCACACAGTTCCGTCGAAGCGCAAGAAGGAGGCACCGGCGGATTCTTCGCCGCCGAAACCTAGGGAGCCGTCGACAAGCCCCGGCACGAACCACTTGAAGCCCACCGGCACCTCCACGAGCTCACGGCCCAGGCTGGCCACGACGCGATCGATCATGGAGGAAGACACCAAGGTCTTGCCCACCCCGGCCTCACCCCACTCGGGACGGTGGCTAAATAGGTACTCAATGGCCACAGCCAGGTAGTGGTTCGGGTTCATCAGACCCGCATCCGGGGTGACGATGCCATGGCGATCGGAATCCGCGTCGTTGCCCGTAGCCAGGTCGTACTTGGAGCGGTTCTCCACCAACGAAGCCATAGCGTCCGGGGAGGAGCAGTCCATGCGGATCTTGCCGTCAGTATCCAGGGTCATGAAGCGGAAGGTGCCGTCTACCTCGGGATTTACCACCGTCATGTTGAGCCCGTAGTGCTCGGCGATGGCCGCCCAGTAGTCCACCGAGGCGCCGCCCATCGGATCCGCGCCGATGCGCACACCGGCCTTTTTAATGGCCGCCATGTCCACCACGTTTGCTAGGTCAGCCACGTAGGAGTCGAGGTAATTGTGCTTGACGCAGCGCTCATCGAGCACGCCGTCAACCGGCACGCGCTTGACGCCCTCCAGCCCAGCGCGCAGGTAGTCGTTGGCCTTGGCTGCAATCCAGTCGGTGGCATCCGTGTCTGCTGGGCCGCCCGTCGGCGGGTTGTACTTGAAACCACCATCACGCGGCGGGTTGTGGGAGGGAGTGATCACGATGCCATCGGTGCCCGGGTTGGTCAGGATGGCGTGGGAGACTGCCGGGGTCGGGGTGTAGCGGCCGCGGTCATCCACACGAACCTCCAACCCATTGGCAAGGAGAACCTCGAGGGCGGAGACCATGGCGGGCTCGGACAAAGCGTGGGTATCGCGGCCGATGAAGATGGCACCCGTGGTCCCCTGCTCAGCGCGGTAATCCACGATGGCCTGGGTAATCGCCAAGATGTGGGCCTCGTTGAAGGCGGTATCCAAAGCGGAGCCGCGGTGCCCGGAGGTGCCGAAGGAAACCTGCTGGTCGGGGTTATCAGCGTCGGGGGTGCGGGTGTAATACGCGGTGACTAGCTCTGCAATGTCAATGAGATCGGAAGACTGGGCTAGTTGGCCGGCGCGCTCGTGTGCCATGGTGGTTTCCTCCTTGGGGATGTGGATACACCCTAAGCTTGCCTGCTTCACGCTGGTTTCGCATCCCAATTAGGATGGTGCCTATGCCACAGATCCTTCTTGTGGGCTGCGGGGCCGCGCTCGGGGCGCTGGCCCGCTTCGGCCTTTCTTCGCTTCTCGGGGGTGGCGCTCTGCCGCTGCTGCTCATCAACGTTCTCGGCAGCGCTGTTATGGGCTATGCCAAACCCCCGGCATTCTGGGGCACAGGTTTCTTAGGCGGCTTCACCAGCTTTGCTGCCTTTGCTTTTCTCACCTCCGGCTTCGACCCGGCGCAGGCAGGGGCCTACGTGTTGGCGACGGTCGTCGGCTGCACCGGGGCCTACCTCATGAGTGACCGCTTGCAGGATCGGAGGCACGCATGATTCTCTCCATCCTGGCCGTACTCGCCGGTGGCTTTGTCGGCGGCTGCGGGCGCTACCTGCTCACCCGCGTGCTGCCCTCCCCCACGTGTACCTTTGCCGCTAACCTCATTGGCGCAGCCGTGGCGGGCGTGGCCTACGGCTATGCCACGCATGCCCACACCCCCGAGTATTTTCTCCCCCTGCTAGCAGCCGGACTCGCTGGCGGGCTATCCACGTGGTCCACGCTGGCCAAGGAACTGGGAGAAATGATAAAAGCCAAGCGCTGGTGGCGCTTGGCGCGTTATCTCTTCTGGACCATCGGCCTGGGAATCGTGGTGGCCTGGCGCGGGGCGTGGGTAGGTTCGCTTCTCGCCTAACCTACCTAGCACGCCCCTGTCTGCACTAGTCAGCGATGGCGTCCAACGGTGGGGTCTTCGCCGCGCGCTGCGCCGGCCACAGCGCTGCCAGCACACCCACGATTCCGGAGCCCACGAACATGACCGCGAGCATCAGCCACGGCACCGTCGCGCTATCGAGGCCTTCGTCGGACAGCACGGAGATGAAGGACCATCCCATCCCCAGTCCCATGAGGATGCCCATGAGCGCACCAAAGAGGGCAATCTGTACCGATTCCACGGTGATCATCGTGCGAATCTGGCGGCGCTGGGTGCCCACCGCGCGCAGCATGCCGATTTCTTGTCGGCGTTCGATCACGCCCAGCGTGAGGGTATTGACAATGCCCAGGACCGCGATGACCACGGCAAGGGCCAGCAGCGCATAGAGGATCGTGAGCATCTGGTCAATCATGCCGGCAGCCTCGCCGGCGTACTCCTCACTGGTGCGCACCTGCACCACGACGAGGTCCTTGACGGACTTCTCCAGGTTGGCGCGCAGCTTCTCCTTGTCATAGCCTTCCTCCGCGTTCACGGAGACCACCGTGACGTCAAGGCTACCGGGGTCAACGACCTCTTCTGCCGCAGACTTGGACACGGCCAGACCCGGAAGCATCTCAAAATGCTCATACGTGCCGAGGAGCTTCACCTGCGCGGTGCGGGAGGGATCCGGGCCGGCCAGCTCATAAGACTGACCGACTTCCCAACCATGCTCCGCAGCCAAGCCAGCCTCGGCGATGAAGCCAGGCTCCTCGCCCGTATTCACGGCACCGTCCACCACAGTCAGGTTGAGCATGTCATCGGCGTTGCCATCGATGACCTGGCTAATCAACATCTCCGGGCCATAATTCATCGAAGCCTGGCCATCCACCTGTAGCGGCGCAGTACTCATCGCTACGACCTGGCCAGCGCCCTCAGTATCGCGGGCACGCTGCGCCGTCTCGTTCGGCGTCGGGAAGCTTCCGGACGTCGGACCGGACAGCAAGAAGTCTGCGCGGGCATCCTGTTCGACGGCATCGGCAACCGAGGCCTTCATCGTCGCGCCCAACATGCCGATCGAGGTCACTAGCGCCACCCCCAGCATGAGGGCGAACGCGGTAGCCGCGGTTCGGCGCGGGTTACGCGCCGAGTTCGTCGACGCCAGCTTGCCCACCGCGCCAAAGGGCGCACCAACCACGCGGCCGATCCCCGGAACGATAGGCAGGGAGATGGCCGGGCCGGCGAGGAAGAAACCAAGGATGAGGTTGAGCGCACCGAGGCCCACGAGGGAGGCGCGGATGCCTGTGGAGGCATCGATAAACACTCCAACGAGCGCGAAGATGATGCCTAGAACGAGCAGCAACCCGCCCAGAACGCTGCGCACGAGCAACGAGGAACCAGCCGCGGACTCGGTGGAGCGCATGGCTTCCACGGGTTTCACCGCACCCGCCCGGCGCGCCGGCGCCCACGCGGAAATGATGGTGACCACGGCACCCAAAAGCAACGGCACGACCACTGCGCTGACGCTCAGACCCAAACCGCCGCCCATGGGCATGTCCTTGGCGGCAAAGACGGCCTTAATGAGCGCAACCAGGCCCATGCCTGCGACCACGCCCACGGCAGAACCCACGAGGCCCACGATGAAGGCCTCCGTCACCACCGAGCGCGTAATCTGACCACGCGAGGCGCCGAGTGCACGCAGAAGCGCGAACTCCTTGGTGCGCTGGGCCACAATCATTGAGAAGGTATTCGCAATGATAAATGTGCCCACCAACAGCGCAATGAGGCCGAAAGCGATGAGGAAGTAGTTGACGAATTTCAGGGCAGAGGAAATCTGATCCGACAACTCATCGGCCAGCTTCTGGCCGGATTCCGCCTTAACCTCGAAGGTTTCATTGAGGTGCTCCACGAGGGCATCGGCGTCGACGCCCTCGGCCGCCGCGACCTTCAACTGGGCAGAATTGCCATAGCGCTCGACGAAGGCCTCGTGCCCCATGAGCAAGGTCAGGCTGGGGCCTTGGTCCACTGCAGGCTTGACGACGCCCACGACCTTCACCTCATCACGCTGGTCCGGGTGGACCACGAGGAGGGTATCGCCGACGTGGATACCGAACTCTTCGGCGGCGGAATCATTAATGAGGACTTCGCCGGTCCCGTTCGGCTCGGAGCCTTCGACAAGCGTGGCGGGCTCACCGACGGACTGCTCCTCCGGGTAGTAAGGCTGCACGCTGGAGGTGCCCCCACCAGTTTGAAAGGCCTCGGCGTCCTTGTTCGCCACCACGACCGTCTGGCTGCTTTGCATGTTCACCGCGCGCACATCGGGGTCGGCGGCGATGTCATCGCGCATCTTTTGGTCGAGGTTGGGGCCGCCTTCTTTCTGGCTCACGGCCGCGTCCACACCGGTAAACGCAGTCGAGACAGCGGAGTCGAAGGTGCTCGACAGCGAATTAGTGAACATGAAGGAACCCGAGATGAACGCGGTGCCGAGCACCACCGCCAACAAGGTCAGGGCAAGGCGCAGCTTATGCGCGAGAATGTTGCGCACGGACACCGTGCGCATGGTGTTCTTTGTGGCCATGCTTTAGCCCTCGATTTCTGCCATCACGGCGTGGATGGACTCCATGGTTGGGTTGGTGAGTTCATTCACGAGGCGGCCATCAGCAAGAAAGACCACGCGGTCTGCGTAGGAGGCGGCCTTGGCATCGTGCGTGACGATAACGACGGTCTGACCATCCTTATCCACGGCGGTGCGCAAAATGTCGAGTACCTCGGCGGAGGAGTTCGAATCCAGGTTGCCGGTCGGCTCATCGCCGAAGATGATCTCGGGGCGCGAAACTAGGGCGCGCGCGCAGGCCACGCGCTGCTGCTGGCCACCGGAGAGCTCTGCTGGGCGGTGATTCAAGCGCTCGGACAAGCCCAGGCGGGAAGTGACCTCATCGAACCACTCTTTATCCACCTTGTTGCCAGCGATATCGGTGGGCAGCGTGATGTTTTCTGCCGCGGTCAGCGTGGGCACCAGGTTGAAGGACTGAAAGATGAAGCCCAGGCGGTCGCGGCGCAGGGCCGTAATATCCTTGTCGCTGAGCTGCGACATATCGGTATCACCGATGAAGGCCGAACCGGACGTCGCCGAATCGAGCCCCGCCATGGTGTGCATGAGCGTGGACTTGCCGGAGCCCGAGGGGCCCATGATGGCGGTAAAAGTGTTGCGCGCGAACTCAACGTCGACGTGGTCCAACGCGGTAACTGCGGTATCTCCCTGACCGTATTGTTTGAACAGGTCGACGGCACGAGCCGCAGCAGTCATCGTTGGGGTTGTCATGGACGTGTTCTCCTTATAGATGGGGAAAGTAACGTCACCACCCTATCTTGCCCTGGGTAAGTTATGTGACGCGTGTGGTCTAAAATATGCTCCATGCGCGCATCTCTTTCCGCTCTGGAGCATTATGACCGCTGTGCCGAAGCAGCTGCAGCTCAGATCATGCGCCACTACTCCACCAGTTTTTCCCTGGCCACACGGCTTCTTCAGCCGCGGGTGCGCGTGGACATCCGTAATTTATATGCCATGGTGCGCACGGCCGATGAAATCGTCGACGCGGGACTCAATCCCCACGACGCGGCCGCGCTTCTCGACGCCTACGAAACCACCGTCCGCAACGCCCCGTCCCAGCGTTTTCACGCCGACCCGGTCGTCCACGCCTACGCGCTCTCCGCGCGGCGCTGCGGGTTCCAGGACGAACACATTGCAGAGTTCTTTGCCTCCATGCGCTGCGATCTCACGCGCACCTCCCACACAGCGGAGTCTTTTAAGACCTACGTTCGGGGCTCTGCAGAAGTCATTGGGCTGCTATGCCTGGATACTTTTTATGCCGGTGCTCCTCGGCCCGCTGGCGTCGAAGAAGGAGCAGAGCGCCTGGGTGCCGCGTTTCAGAAGATCAACTTTCTGCGGGACCTGCATGAAGACTCCACGGAGCTGGGCCGCGCTTATTTTCCTACGCTGCGTGAGCCAGACAAACTCGATGAGGAAACGAAGGCCGCCATCATTGCTGATATCCGCGAAGACTTAGCCCATGCCCGCACGGCCATGGACCTGCTTCCTCTGAGCTCCAGGGTGGGGGTAGCCGCAGCGGCGGCTCTTTTCACGGAGCTTACGGATCTCCTCGACACCACTCCTGCGCACGAGATCATGACTACCCGTGTCAGTGTGCCCGCCGCGCGGAAAGCTGTCCTCATCAGCCGCGCTGCAGCACACGCGGCAAGGAATAAGGGTTAAAGAACATGGGCAAACATGTTGTTGTCATCGGCGCTGGTATTGCAGGACTTGCCACCGCAGCCTTGCTGTTGCGGGAGGGGATGCGGGTGACGGTCGTCGACAAGCAACGCAGCGTTGGTGGGCGCGCGGGAAGCCTGGCTGTGGATGGCTTCCGTTTCGATACCGGCCCCTCGTGGTACCTCATGCCGGAGGCCTTCGATGAGTTTTTTCGGGCCTGCGGCACCAGTACCGAGCGCGAGCTGGACCTAGTAGACCTCTCCCCTGCCTACCGTGTTATCAACGAAGATGGCGCGGCCCTAGATATAGAAACGGGCGTGGAGAACGTAGCAGAGCTTTTTGAATCCCTCGAGCCGGGCGCAGGCGAGCGCGTGCGCGCCTACTTAGCGCGCTCCTCCGATATCTATGCCGTGGCGCTAAGCAGCTTTTTGTACACCACGTTCTCCCACCCCACGCAGCTTCTCAGCAAAGACGTCCTCACCCGACTGGGCACGCTCGCGCTGCTGCTGACTCGTTCGCTCGATGCGCTGGTGGCCGCCCAGTTTAAGGATTACCGCCTGCGCCAGGTGTTGACATACCCCGCGGTGTTTCTCTCCACTGAACCGAAGGCCGCGCCGGCACTGTACTCCTTGATGAGCCACACGGACTTGGTGGAGGGCGTGCGCTATCCCTTAGGGGGCTTCGCGGCCGTTGTCGACGCTATCGCGCGGCAGACAGCCGGCGCCACCTTCGAGCTTGGCTCGGCGGTGGTAGCCATCAACCACGCGCACGGGCGCGCGGCGGGCGTCACGCTTGACGACGACCGCACGATCCCCGCCGATGCCATCGTCTCCGCCGCCGACTTACACCACACAGAAACCGCGCTGCTTCCCACGGACCTGCAAACGTATCCGGAACGCTACTTTGCCCACCGTGACCCTGGTCTGGGTACTGTCTTAGTCTTCCTCGGCGTGAAGGGTGCCCTTCCGCAGCTGGCACACCATACACTGCTATTCAGCACAGACTGGACCCCCGATTTTAGGGCCGTCTACCACGGCCCTGAGCCGTTGCGGCCACTGGGAGCTTCGGAGTCTATCTACGTATCCAAGACATCCGCGACGGATCCTGGCGTAGCTCCGGAAGGCTACGAGAATCTCTTCATCCTCGTCCCCGTTCCGGCAGAGGAATCCTACGGCCATGGCGATGCCTACGGCGCTGCGGAATCTCCCCGCGTGGGCGCCATCGCCCGCGCCGCCGTGGCGCAGCTAGGGGCTTGGTTGGGGATTGAGGATCTGGAGGACAGGGTCGTCGTCAAGCGCACGCTCGGCCCCGCCGACTTTGCCGAGCAGTACAATTCCTGGTCCGGCGGCGCCGTGGGCCCTGCACATACGCTGCGCCAGTCCGCATTTTTTCGGGGCCGGAACCAATCCCGTAAGCTGCCCAATCTGTACTACGTCGGTGGCACCACGGTGCCGGGCGTGGGCGTGCCGATGTGCCTTATTTCTGCACACAACGTCCTCACGCGGATGCGCGAACAGTAATTAAGCGTCGAGCTCAAGGGCTGCAGGCCTACCGTTACGTCTTACCTTCACTGTTACAGGGTGACCGCCAAAAAGATAGCCATCATCAAACTCCACGCTGAGAGTCCCACGTTGGGGAACCTCGACGGCAACGGGAGTGAGTTTGGCGTATACGTCGCTGGTAGTGAGTTCCGGCGCCGGGACGCTGTTGCCCTCGGACAAGGCGACGTCGTGGCGCCAACGGTTGGCGGCTCGGAGGGCCTTTGCAGCAGCAAAGCCCTGGACCTCATCGAGGAACTCGGCACTGAGGACCTTGTTGATCACGGTGAGGGGTGCCTTGAATTTTCGCTTGAGATTCGTACTCTCCGCGAGAAGAAGCTCCTCCGCTTCATACACGATGCTGATATCAACTCCGAGTTCTTCTGCCCTGCCTTCGAATGTATTTGTACGGCGGTCGAGCACTAACGGGCCGAATGTGGAATCAAGCTCTACCGGAACGTCAATCCGAGCAAGGAGCTGCTCCATGGCTGCGTCGGCTACATCTGGAAGAATCTCCCAGATATCGACATAGTGTTCTTTACTCCTCTCGTGGAAGTGGTGGCTACCCCGAGCATGAAACACCCTGAAAGGCTCAAGTTCTGTAATTTCACGCGGGTCCCACAGCGTTTTTCCTGCGACTGTCTGGAAGAGCTGCGGATAGCGCACGGCGATGTCACCAGTAATCAGCTCTCCTTCTGGCAGCAACTTTAAAGCAACTCCAGGCAAGCTCATGAGCTGAATGTGCGTTTTATCCTCAGCGTAGGGATCATCGCTCACCGACTTCTTCGGCGTGTCTGCCACGACGGAGAAACTCTGCCTCTTCGAAGCTCAGTAGCGTTTTAACAACGTCATGGTCCGAAAATTCACGGTAGAGGGAAAGCATGCCGCAATAGTACATCTGCGAAAAGGCCGTGCAGCGCTGCATAGCGTAGTCTGAGGAGGTTGACGTCGAGTGGAAAGGCGAAGCGATGGCAGAAACTATTGAGCAGGCCAGCGAGACCGTAGAGGCGTGGCTGAAGCAAGAAGACGCCATCGATCCTAAAAAGGCCCCTCGCCTCCAGGAGCTCTTAGCCCACGTTCCCCGTCAAGAACTCATCGCAATTGTGGAGCGCCAGAACGCTCTCCGCGCTGCGTTGGCATTGAGACTGCTGCCGCGGGAAAAGTCCATCGCGGTCTTTGATGCGCTTGATGCAAAGCACCAAGCGGACATCATCGACGAATTGGGCAACGCCGATGTCTACGAATTCTTCGACGAGTTGGATCCCGAAGACCGCGTGGCGCTCTTGGATGAGCTGCCCGCCGAGATCGCGGATCGCCTCCTCCGCTCGCTGACCCAGACCCAGCGCGACGTGACCGGAGTGATCCTTGGATACACGAAGGGATCCGTTGGGCGTCGTATGTCGCCAGAGGTGGCCGATATCCACCCGGAAATGAGCATGGAAGAAGCCCTGCGCACCCTCCGCGACAACGCCGATGAGCTAGAGACCATCTATACCGTTCCTGTAACGCGCAAGGACCGGCGCTTGGTGGGCGTCGTTAGCCTGCGCGAACTCTTCACTGCTGAGCGTGGCATCCTCATTGAGGACATCATGAAAGAGCCGGTGTATGCATACGCAACTGCCGACGCCGAGGAGACCGTCCGCTGGTTCTTGCCACTCGACATGCTGGCGCTGCCGATTGTGGATGATTCACACCGCCTCGTCGGTCTTCTTACGTGGGACGATGCCACGGACATCATGGAAGAGGCGGACAGCGAGGACTCGGCTCGTTCCGGCGGTACGGAAGCTCTCCAGCAGCCGTACTTGTCGACGCCCCTTCTCAAGCTCGTCCGCTCCCGCATTCTCTGGCTGCTCGTTCTCGCCGTATCGGCTCTGTTGACCGTGCGGGTTCTCGATTCCTTCGAGGACACCTTGGCCAAGGCAGTTGTACTGTCTCTGTTCATCCCTCTGCTCACCGGCACGGGCGGCAATACAGGAAACCAGGCAGCTACTACTGTGACCCGCGCGCTCGCGCTTGGCGACGTCCGCACGCGCGACCTCTTGGCAGTCATGTGGCGGGAATTGCGCGTCGGAATGTTGCTCGGCGCCGTACTGGGGCTGGCCGGTCTTATCTTGGCGACGGTCATCTATGGCCTCGATATCGGCCTCGTCATCGGCTCCACGCTGTTTCTCATTTGTTCGATGTCCGCGACTGTTGGTGGTCTCATGCCCATTGTGGCTAAGACTGTTGGCGCGGACCCTGCGGTCTTCTCTAACCCATTCATCTCTACCTTCTGTGATGCAACGGGCTTGATCATCTACTTCTTCATTGCAAAGTCCGTCTTAGGAATCTAACTGGATACAGAAGAGTGTCCGCGAAGCCGTACGAGGACTGCTACGTGACAAATAGGCACGCTCCCCAATCTTTGGTGCGAATTGACAGCCACTAACCGCCCTGAGCGCCCGCGCACAATCCTTCGCTTATCCCGCAAGCAGTCCAATTGCAAGGTTAATAGCAGCGTGCAATATTGCGCATTCAATGACGCTTCCCGAGCGGTATCGCACCACTCCCAGGATCCACCCGCAGAGAAACTGAACCGGAAGTATGGGCCACAACTGCGCATCGAAGCTCAACAACATCAAATGAGGCAGAAGAAAAACTCCCGCTTGGAGCGTGTTACCACCCCAGAACCCCCAGGATCGAAAAAGTAAGCCGCCAACAAATCCTCGGAAAAACACTTCCTCGCCTATAGCCCTGAAAATGACAGCAAGGCTTACCCCTTGAGACAGAACCACCCCCGGTATGGCCAGACTAGCCGTCGATACAAGACGGATACCAGCGTATCCCATTCCAATCAGCACGGGGAAAAGGATGATGCCTAGTACTACTGTTTGCCAACTTCCCAATCGCCAACCCACATTTGCCCGAGCTTGAGAAACCCCAATTCTCTTGCGCTGAAAAATGATATAAAGCACTGAAGGAACGAGAAACAAAAGGAATTCAAACATCTTCTCCGTACCCTAATCCCGGACCGGGTTGGCTACTTAGCCAGAAAACTCGGTGCCCAGTTTACAATTCTGTGTGACGACAAGACGCCCTAGCATAGGTGGGGGAACTCATACTTCCATCGCCCTTTCGCAGTAGTTAGGAATTAGGCAGCTACCCGGGTGGGTATGAGCCTTGTTTATCAGCGTTTTCAGGTGAACATGATTAGGCCCAATTGGGGTCTATTGCCGCTATGGGCTAGTGTGCGCGTGTCCAGGACCAGAAAGTGCAGACGTGTTAACGCATGCCGGTAATGCTGGCAAAACGACGGAGAAGCCCGTCACCGT
>NZ_KV794828.1:0-841 GCF_001808885.1 Corynebacterium sp. HMSC074E01 | reverse complement strand
AGGTTGTGGGAGAGTAAGAAACCGCCGACATTAAACAACAAACAACAACTCAATACACGCAACAAAGAGATCGTTAAAGCACAACCGCTTCAATGGTCTCTTTCTTCGTTTTTATACCTAGCCCCCAAAAGTACAGACCCGAAAATGCCCACCTCCTAGTGGTGGCCCACCGCACACAAACCCCTCACGACCTCATTCGGGGAAATACTAACCCAAGCGTTGGTCCATCATGCAGGTATCGGGCCAGGCGCATTCATCTTGTATGACAGTGACCACCTTGTACTTCGAAACCGATACTCCCGATGAGCTTCGCAAACCCGGGTTTTCCAAAGAGCGCCGTGTAGAGCCGCAAATCCTTGTCGGGCTGCTTACTGATGCCACTGGGTTTCCATTGCATGTGGGCGCGTTTGCTGGCAACTCGGCAGAAACCCACACGATGCTGCCGATGATCACACGTTTCCAAGATGCCTATCAACTCGATGAAGTCACCGTCGTTGCTGATGCGGGCATGTTTTCCGCGGCGAACAAACAAGCACTCATCGGTGTAGGGCTGCACTACATCTTGTCGGTGAAACCCCCACCGTGCCTGAGCTGATCGAAACCTGGCGGCGGGAAAACCGGAAGGGCCGCTTAAGTCGATCCTTTTTGGAGATCCCGAAAGGCCGCAGTTGCGGCATTCTTTCCACATAGTCCATGAACTCCAGCCCCTGGTGGAGAGGAATGTGAACAGATATAGACACCTTGCACACCAATCCAATATGGATTCGTGGTCATCCTAGGGCGAAATACCAGCTGTAGTCCGTCGTTTCCTGGACCTGACCCCTGTTAGGTAGACACCTGA
>NZ_KV794827.1:0-20953 GCF_001808885.1 Corynebacterium sp. HMSC074E01 | reverse complement strand
ACCTGCAGGTTGCGGGATCGAGGTCTGGGGCTTTGGGTTAAGAGCGGTTGCAGCGTTGGGCCCAAAAGATTGGGGTTTTACCTCGCAGCGGGCCTAGACTTGCGGGCGTGACTATTGGCAAGATTCTCCTCTACTACTGCTTCACTCCCATTGAGGATCCCACCGCGATCATGCTGTGGCAGCGTAACCTCTGCGAGAAGCTCGGGCTGAAGGGCCGCATCCTCATCTCGGAGCACGGCATCAACGGCACCGTGGGCGGGGACATGGAGGCCTGCAAGCGCTACGTGCGCGAAACCCGCGAGTACCCGGGCTTCAAGAAGATGGAGTTCAAGTGGTCCGAAGGCGGTGCGGAGGATTTCCCGCGCCTCTCGGTTAAGGTGCGCGATGAGATCGTGGCCTTCGGCGCGCCGGGTGAGCTCAAGGTGGATGAGAATGGCGTCATCGGCGGCGGCGTTCACCTCAAACCCGAAGAGGTCAACAAGCTAGTAGAAGAGCGCGGCGAGGAGGTCGTCTTCTTCGACGGACGCAATGCCATGGAGGCGGAAATCGGCAAGTTCAAGAATGCCGTGGTGCCGGACGTGCGCACGACTCACGATTTCATCGCCGAACTCGAGTCCGGCAAGTATGACTGGATGAAGGATAAGCCCGTGGTCTCCTATTGCACGGGCGGCATCCGCTGTGAAATCCTCTCCGCGCTGATGAAGAACCGGGGCTTTAACGAGGTCTATCAGATTGACGGCGGCATTGTCCGCTACGGCGAAAAGTACGGCAACGATGGCCTGTGGGAAGGCTCGATGTATGTCTTTGACAAGCGCATGCATCACGAGTTTGGCCAGGGCCTAGAGGATCCAGGCTTTATTCAGCTCGGCCACTGCGTGCATTGTGGAAAAGGGACGAATACCTTCCACAACTGCCTCAATGAGGACACGTGCCGCAAGCAGGTGCTCATCTGTGATGATTGCATCCAGCACGTAGAGACACAGCACTGTGGGCGCCCAGATTGCGCCGAGGTGGCTGCGTCCCAGGCACAGGCCTAGTTTTCGAGAACCGGGGCCAGCAGGATCTGGATATCGTTGATGCACCAGATCATGAAGTTGCCGGCCATGACCCAGAAGATGGCCATCCAGCCGCGCCAGCGCACGTAAGCCTTGAGTTTGCGCACCATAATGACTGCGCAGCCGATCATGCCAATGAAGGGGATGATCAGCGTCGTCGTGGCGAACACGGCGCGCTGGGTCCTCGTGCAGAGCCAAGCGGCGTATTCGGCTTGCAGGCAGTTGGTTGTGGTTCCAGCGACCTTGAAGATGCCCGCGAGGAGAAGCGCATAGAGCGCCGAACCGACGAGGATGAAAATCATAAACCACAGCGCTTGGCGCGAGGAACGGCGATTAGCCTCGGCGACGGTGAGGGGATCGGGTTCGTCGGCAAGCTCGTCAAAGCTGCGAGGCTCAGGGCGAGGCAGGTTGGTATAGTCCGCGTCGGACGTGAGATCGTTTTCGGGGTGCTCTGCTGCCATGGTTTGTCAGTCTAACGTGCTTCTTTATCGTAGGTGCTGGGGCAGACCAGTACTGGAACGCCCAGGTGGGGAAGCAGCTCGGTGGCGGTGCTGCCGATGAAGACGCGTTCGATGGGCCCCATGGGAGAGGAACCCAAGCAGAGCAGATCGCCCTTCTTCCACTTCAGTGAATCCACCGCGCCGGACCAACCATGGCCGCTGCCGATGGCCGTCGTGACCGAAAGCTCGGGGTAGGCATCCGCGATGAAATCGTGCGCCCGGTCCAACAGTGAGAGTGAGTGCTCGCGCCAATTGGGGGCATCGGAGGGAAAGGTCGGAGAGTATTCGAGGGGGACGTCGACAAGCCCCTTGGGGGAAAACGCCAGGATACGCAGGGGGATTCCGCCGCGCTGTGCAATGCATGCGGCATGCAGGAGGGCGGGGTCGTCGGCACTGCCCAAGTCGGTGAAGGCGAAATTGATGCGGGTGACGCCGTGCTTGGACAGCTTGATACCACGCGGGATGAGACCGACAGGGAGAGGCGAATAGTGCAGAAGCGCGTCAGCAGTAGAACCAGAGAAGAAACGGCCCTTTGGCGCGGATTGATTGGCCCCAAGGAGGATGACGCTCGCTTTGAAATCCTCAGCCGCCTGCTCCAAGAGCTGTGGGCGAGAAGGCCCTGCCAAGAGAACGGAGACGTTTTTATCGAGCTGGTCCTTATCCACCCCGGCTGCGTGCAAGGCCTGCTTGACGGCGCGTTCGCAGGTGGCGTGCTCCTTCTTGAACCACTTCTTGTAGGAACCGCTGAGCTTGCTGAGCGACGTCACGGTGAGGGGCTGCGAAATCGTTGAAACCACGCGAATCCGAACGGAGGTGGAACGCGCGAGCCACGCTGCAAACTCGATGGCCTCCGTGCCGGTGGAGCTAGGGCTCCACGACACGAGGACGCGGAGCGGAGGGAGCTGGTCGTCCGGGGAGCATGGCCCTTCCGCAGGGTGTGAAGAATTCTTAGCCATTCAATAAAAAGTTCGGGGTCGTTTTCTTCATTATCGACCCTTCATGCCGGAAAATAAAATCCGCTCTACCGGCACTTTTTGGTCTATTTCCCTTCCATGATTGGACGGTAGACATCAGCAAGCTTGGAGATGAGATTGACCAAAGTGTCTGCGTCCTTGATGTCCTCTGGGTCGAGCCAGCGCAGGATCTCAGCCAAAGCCGCCGCGCGTTGGCGGGAGACAATGGTCAGCTCCGATTCCCCAAGCT
This sequence comes from Corynebacterium sp. HMSC074E01, assembly GCF_001808885.1. Taxonomy (NCBI): domain Bacteria; kingdom Bacillati; phylum Actinomycetota; class Actinomycetes; order Mycobacteriales; family Corynebacteriaceae; genus Corynebacterium; species Corynebacterium sp. HMSC074E01. Next base: position 18,195 of record NZ_KV794827.1, on the reverse strand, counting down.
GGGTAAGGGCGACAAGTACGCCGCGGCGGTCTTTTTCATCGCGGTGCCGTTCCACGAATCCCTGGCGCTCCAATTGGTATAGCGCATTGGAGGCGGTAGGCATGCGGATGAGTTCTGCTTGCGCGATGGTGCTCACACGGGAGGGACCACGCATGCGCAGCTGGTTCATGATGGAGACCTGTGACGTTGTCAGGGACGTGCCCTCCGTGGTGCGCTGGAAGATGAGCATGAGCTTGTTGAGCGCCGGCTGGATCTGGCGGGCGACTTCCAGGGCATCCTCGTAGGGGACCGGGGATTCGATAGTTTCTTCACTCATGGAAAATAAGTGTAGCTAGAGATCGTGCGCTTCGGTAGTTAGTTATTTGAAAAATTAGGTTTTCTATCACGAAGTGCTTAGGAGCGCTCTAGATTGTTGGAGTCGCCGGCACTACACTGTCCGGCGTGAATTCTCCGTCTAAGGCAGAGTCGGCAAAAGCAAAGCCAACCGTGGCCTACCGTAATGAGGTCTCCTATGAATGGGAGCGCGCGCAACATCTGCGTGAACTTCGTGCGGGGAAGCTCGGGCGCGAAGAGGTCTGTGATGCCGATTTTCTCCTTCGTGCTGCGGCGAAGCATCACGGCGTCGACATGCACAAGCCGTGCCCGGTCTGCGGTGAGGACATGCGGCTGACTCGGTGGGTGTACGGAGATGCCTTGAAACGCCGAGCAGGCAGCGCGCGCAGCGAAGCAGAAATCGCAGAGATAGCCGCTGAGGGCATCGAATTCACCGTGCATTTCGTGGAAGTGTGTCCGGCGTGCCGCTGGAACCATCTGCTTCGAGCCGCCACGGTCTATGCTTTAGGGTAGTTTTGGCTTCCCAGTTCGCGCCGGTAAGCTGCATATATTTACAGTTTCTGTACAGGATTGATGAGGACACGGATCAGTGACCGAAAAGGAAACCTCCGGGCGAAAGTCAGGTAATCGCAGGAAGAGCACCTCGCAGAGCGCTCAGCGTTCGTCCGGCCGCAAGCGCCGCTGGCCGTGGATCGTGCTGGCTGTTTTGTTTGTACTAGTGGGCATTCCCGCCCTGCTCTTCGGCTACGCGTATACGCAATACGACGTCCCCGGCCCCAAGGAGCTGCAACCGAGCCAGATCTCCACCATCGTCGCCGGCGATGGTGAAACTCAGCTGGCCAAGCTCGTTCCTCCGGAAGGCAACCGCCGTCAGGTGACGTTGGAAGAGATCCCGGATTATGTGGAGGACTCGGTCCTCGCTGCCGAGGACCGTGAGTTCTGGACCAACTCGGGCTTCTCCTTCACTGGTCTGGGCCGCGCCGTCTTGGGCAAGCTCACGGGTGATAGCACCGCCGGTGGTGGTTCCACCATCACCCAGCAATACGTGAAGAACACTCTGGTGGGTGACGAATACTCCTACGTCCGCAAGATCCGTGAGCTCATCTACTCGGTGAAGATGACCAATGAGTGGGCCAAAGAGGACATCCTGAACGCCTACCTCAACACCGTCTACTTCGGCCGCAATGCCTACGGCATCGAGGCTGCCTCCAATGCCTACTTCAATAAGGACGCCAAGGACCTCACCGTGGAGGAAGGTGCCATGCTCGCCGGCCTCATCCAGTCCCCATCGGTCTTGGATCCGTGGGTGGATGAGGAACGCTCGCAGAACCGCTGGAACTACGTCATGGACGGACTCGTTGAGATGGGCGATCTGGATGCGGCTGAGCGTTCCCAGATGGCTTTCCCGGAGACCCGTGATCCAAGCGAATACTCCGCCTACACCGAGGCGCCCGGTGCTTATGGGCACATCAAGAACCAGGTCACTGATGAACTGGCGCGTGTGGGTATTACCGAGGATCAGCTGGCCACCGGTGGCCTCAAGGTGACCACCACTATTGACATGACCGTGCAAAACGCGTCAACCGACGCCGCCCACGAGCAGCTTGGAGTGCTGCAGGAGGACGCCCGCGCCGCCGCCGTGACCATTGACCCGGCTACGGGTGCCGTGCGCGGCTACTATGGCGGCGATGATTCTGGCGGCTGGGATTATGCCAATTCCCCGCTGCAGACAGGCTCAACCTTCAAGATTATGACCCTGGCCGCAGCACTCCAGCAGGGCATCGATCTCAATACTTATTACTCCTCGGCGCCCTACCAGCTGCCAGGATCGCAGATCGTGACCAACGACGTGGGTGGCGGCTGCGGTAGCTGCTCCATCGCTGAGGCAATGAAGAAGTCTTATAACACGTCCTTCCTGCGCCTCCAGGATGACTTGGAAAACAAGACGCAGGACACCGCGGACATGGCCCACGCATTGGGCGTTGCGCGCAGCCTGCCGGGGATTGAAAAGACCCTGACAGAGAACGGCGGTACGCCGTACGAAGGCATCGTGCTGGGCCAGTACCAGTCCCGCCCCCTCGATATGGCAACCGCCATGGCTACCTTGACCAACCAGGGTGTGTGGCACCAACCGCACTTCGTGCAGAAGGTTGAAAACGCCAACGGCGAGGTTCTTTATGAGAACCCGACCGACGGCGGTGAGCGCCGTGTCTCCGCCAACGTGGCTAATAACGTTATTTCTGCGATGCAGCCAATTGCCGCATGGTCGAATGGCGCGCTAGCTGGCGGGCGCCCGTCTGCGTCTAAGACTGGTACCACCCAGCTGGGTGACACCGGTCAGAACAAAGATGCGTGGATGGTCGGTTCCACGCCGCAGCTCGCTACAGCAGTGTGGGTAGGCACGGCCGACAACACCTCCGCGATTTTCAATCAGTGGGGCGGCATCATGTACGGCTCGGACGCACCGACGAAGATCTGGAAGGCCATCTTGGATACCTCTCTGGCTAATGCTGAGCAGCAGACCTTCCCGCAGGCCTATCCGATCAACTACGGCGTCGGCAGCTGGGGTTCGGGCTATGTCTATGACCCGAGCCAGAGCACCACGTGGAACCAGGCGCCGGCAAGCCCGGAGAACGAGGGCGACGAGGAAGCGCCAGCCGAAGACGGCGAGCACCACGATGAGGGACAGCGGGAGACCCCAGACCAGCCAGCACAGCCTGAGCAACCGGCCCAACCCGCAGAGCCCGAGGTCCCTTCGCTCGATGACATTCTCAATGGAGATAGACTCGACCAATTACTTGGTCAATAGGAGTTTGATCGCCCGGTGAGCCATCACACTACTTCGCAGATCGTGTCTCTCTCATCCGAGTCTATGACCCACAACGCGGTCGACGCCCTGGGTGGGCCGACGGGACGCTTTGCTCGTTCGGCTTATTCCGGGTGGTGGACGCCCTTGCGCGTGGTTATCACGCTGGCGTGGACGTTTTTGGCGTTTGGGTTTTTAAGTAAGGCAACCTGTGCAGGTAGTCGCCGAGGCGAGGATGGCCTCATCAGCCTGAACTGGGATGGCAACCGCCAATATACGGCTTTTTGCTACAACGACATCGTCCCGCTCTATGGTGGGCGCGGACTCGATCAGCCGGGCTTCCCCTATGCCTATTCCTGGGTTGAGGGCGATCTCACCCGCTACATGGAGTACCCGGTACTGGCTGGCCTCTTTCAGGGCGCCGTCGGATGGCTGGCGCGCACCACCTATCCGGCCGTCGAGTGGCTTGGGATGGCAGATGTCAGCTGGTACTTCGGATTGACCGCGTTCATCATGTCCCTCGTGTGGGTCGGCACCGTGGTGATGGTTTTCCAGCTCACGGGCAACCGGGCATGGGACACCATCCTCATGGCGGCCAGCCCGCTCGTGGCTATTCACGCTTTTACGAACTGGGACATCCCGTCGGTGGCTTTCATGGTCGGCGCGCTTCTTGCAGTGACAAAGCGTAAGAACTGGCTCGCCGGCATCCTCATTGGCCTCGGCACGGCGTTTAAGCTGTGGCCCCTGTTTATCCTGGGCGCGTTTCTGGTGCTGGCCATCCGTCACAAGCGCTGGGCGCCTTTCTTCAAGATGGTCGTGGCAACCGCTGTGACGTGGCTCGTGGTGAACCTTCCCGTGGCGGTGGCCTACCCCGAAGCTTGGCGCGAATTCTTCCGGCTCAACCAAGAGCGTGGGGCGGAGTGGACCACGATCTACGCACTCCTGACTCGCGTTACGAACGTGAGCTTTGAGGCCGAATTCCTCAACACCTTCTCCCTCGTGGCCTTCCTTGTGAGCTGCGCAGCAATCGCCGTCATGGGGCTTAAAACCCCGCGTGCGCCGCGGGTGGCTGAGATGATCTACCTCATCATCATGGCCTTCCTTATCTTCAATAAGGTGTGGTCGCCGCAATACTCGCTGTGGCTCATTGTCCCGGCGCTCTTGGCGCTGCCACGGTGGCGCCTCATCTTTAGCTGGGCGCTTGCCGACGCCCTCCTCTGGCCCATCCTCACCTGGCACATGCTCGGCTCGGAGAACAAGGGCCTGCCGCACGAGATGCTGGACATCGCGGTGATCACCCGGGATGGTTTCATCATCGCCATCGGCGTGCTCATCATCCGTCAGATGTGGGGCAAGTCGGAAGACAAGGTTCGTGCCGCGCACGGTGGCAGGGATCCACTGGCGGGGGACTTTGCGCGATGACCATAACAATCGTGGGCATCATCTCCATCACGATAGGTTTCTTGTGCGTATTGGGTGCCTATTACCTGTTTCAGCGTTCTGAAGACCGAACCTGGCCCATCATGCTGGGGTTGCTGGCTCTGCTTTTCCTTACGGTGATACCTGCGAGTTCGGCAATCTTCGTCGCCGCGACTCACTAGGGGGCGGCCGAGGAGACAAGGGATTTCCTTTTCCGCCGGTCAGTGCGGTACTGTGTGAGGGTTGCTTGACGCAACAGACCCTCCTGCCATATCCGCAAAGGTGATATGGCCGATACCAATTACTAGACCATAGGAGGTGATGAGGTCCGTGCGTCACTACGAAGTCATGATCATTCTGGATCCCAATCAGGATGAGCGCACCGTAACCCCGTCCCTAGACAAGTTCCTCGAGGCAATCCGCAAGGATGGCGGCAAAGTCGAAAAGGTTGACGTGTGGGGCAAGCGCCGTCTTGCATACCCGATCAACAAGAAGGAAGAGGGCATCTATGCAGTCGTGGAGCTGGAGTGTGAATCCCACTCCGTTCTCGAGCTCGATCGCCGTCTGAACCTGAACGACTCCATTCTGCGTACCAAGGTTCTGCGCACCGACAGCAAATAGCGGATACTGGGTTTCGAGCAATCCACGTAACCGATATTAAGGAGTAAAGACATGGCTCAGGGAGATACCAACATCACGGTTGTCGGCAACATCGTTGCTGACCCGGAACTGCGCTTCACCCCGGCGGGTGCCGCAGTGGCGAATTTCCGTGTTGCCTCCACCCCGCGTCGCTATAATCAGCAGACTTCCCAGTGGGAGGATGGCGAGGCCATGTTCCTCACCTGCAACGTGTGGCGCCAAGCCGCAGAAAACGTTGCGGAGACCCTGACCAAGGGCATGCGCGTTATCGTTACTGGCCGTTTGCGCCAGCGCTCTTACCAGACTCGTGAGGGCGAGAACCGCACTGTTTTTGAGATTGAGGTCGATGAGGTCGGCCCGTCCCTGCGTTATGCATCCGCACAGGTTAACCGCAAGTCCGGCAACGGCGGCGGCAACTATGGCGGCGGCCAGCAGCAGGGTGGTGCTAACTACGGCGGTGGCAACCAAGGCGGTTTCTCCGGAAACCAGGGTGGTTTCTCCGGAAACCAGTCCCAGTCCTCTGCCCCGCAGCAGTCCCAGCAGTCGGCTCCGAGCAACGATCCGTGGAATTCGGCACCCCAAGCAGGAAGCTTTGGTGGTGCGGATGCAGAACCCCCGTTCTAAGACTGTCACGCAAGTATTCATTTAACTCAATTGAAAGGCAGGGATCATGAAGCTGATCCTCACCGCTGCCGTTGAGAACCTCGGCGCCCCCGGCGAAATTGTAGAGGTTAAGGACGGCTACGGACGTAACTACCTGCTTCCGCGCGGCCTGGCTATCGTTGCCACCCGCGGTGCTGAGAAGCAGATCGAGGGCATCAAGCGCGCCCAGGAAGCTCGCGCAATCCGCGACCTGGACCATGCACGCGAGATCCGTACCCAGCTGGAGGAGCTCAAGGACGTTAACGTCCCGGTGAAGACCTCCGAGTCCGGTAAGCTCTTCGGCTCCGTGTCCGCAGAGGACATCGTGAACGCCGTTGCCGCCGCTGGCGGCCCGAAGCTGGACAAGCGCATTGTTGTGCTTCCCAAGGGCCTGGTCAAGAAGACCGGCAACTACCAAGTCGAGCTGAAGCTGCACGCTGACGTTATCGGCAAGGTGAACTTCTCGGTCGTCGCTGCCTAAGAATTAAGGCGCACGACGGTCACCCTCCGTCCGCCCGCGTGTGAGGCGCGGCGCCGGTACGCAGGACGTGACCTTAAGACAACAGCAAGGCTTGAGGCCGTGCTCCTCCCACTATGTGAGGTGGTGAGAGGAAGCACGGCCTCAGGCCGTTTTGTGGGCCAATGGGAGATGGAGCTTTGGGATCAGAGCCATACTGTGGATAACTCACACTATCTGTGGATAACTCGGTGGCGAGTTAACGGTGAATTTACTCACGGCGTATGGTGTTAACCCGCTGGTAGGGGCGATTTCCAGTTGAGGGGCCTACTTTTCCACCGGTTTTGTGCGGATTTTCACACCACGAAAAACCTGTTTTGAGCTGGGAAAACAATATGTGCAGGTCACAGGCTTGGGGAGTTATCCACAGTCCTGACCACTGGCTTTGTATAACGTGTTCGTGCTGACCTGGTAATTCCACAGGTCTCTGTGGATAACTGTGAAAGTTATGCCCAAGGGGTAGTGTCTTGACCCTCGGCTAGACTGTTGTGTACTACGCGCGGTTGCCGCTTGGCACTGCATCGAAGCCTGGCCGTCCGGTGCGGAGAAAAGTGAGAACTTCAGGCACACGGCCAGGGTGGGATTAATGAACGGTGGGATTAATGAGCAATGACTAATGCCAGTTTTGATGATGACCAGGTTCCACCACCACCGGAGCCGGTAGAGGAGGAGCCCCGCCGCTCTTACCGGCAGGAGGAGCCCAAGCGCTACGGCGAATTCCGCCAGCCGCCCGCGGACCGTGAGGCAGAGCAAGGCGTTCTCGGCGCCATGCTCCTGAGCCCGAACACGGTCATGGAGGTCATTGAGGAACTAGAGCCGGAGGATTTCTACTACCCTGCGCACACGCTCATCTACCAGGCCATGATCGACCTTTATGCAGCGGGCACCGATATTGATGCGGTGATCGTGGCGGCCCGTCTCGATCGCTATAACAATCTCGAGCGCGTCGGTGGTGCGCCCTACCTGCACACCCTGCTGGCCACGGTGCCGACTGCCGCCAACGCTCGCTATTACGCGGAGATCGTCGCGGAAAAGGCGGTTCTGCGCAAGCTGGTGGACGCCGGAACAAGAGTCGTCCAGCTCGGCTTCCAAGGCTCCGAAGACATGGAGATCGAGTCCGTGCTGGATCGCGCCCAGCAGGAAGTTTTCGCAGTGGCGCAGAAGAAGACCACCGAGGACTACCGGGCCTTAAGTGACCTCATTGATCCCACCATTGATGAGCTCGCTGCACTGCAACAAAACGGTGTGGAGTCCGGCGTGCCCACAGGGTTCATCGACCTCGATAACCTGACCAATGGCCTGCGCGCCGGCCAGATGATTATCGTCGCCGCCCGCCCCGGCGTGGGTAAGTCCACGCTGGCCATGGACTTCATGCGCTCGGCCTCCCTGCAGCACAACAAGACCTCCGTGGTTTTCTCCTTGGAGATGTCTGCCTCAGAGATCGTCATGCGCCTGTTGTCGGCGGAGGCGGAAGTGAAGCTGTCGGATATGCGCGGTGGCCGCGTGTCCACGGAGGATTGGGCCAAGATCGATGACACCCTCAACCGCATCCAGGATGCGCCCCTGTTCATCGATGATTCCCCGAACCTCACCATGATGGAAATCCGCTCGAAGGCCCGCCGTCTGAAGCAGCAGCACGGGCTCGACCTCATCGTGCTGGACTATATGCAGCTGATGTCTTCGGGCAAGAAGGTGGAGTCCCGCCAGCAAGAGGTCTCAGAATTCTCGCGCCAGCTCAAGTTGCTGGCCAAGGAGCTAGAGGTTCCCCTCATTGCGATTTCGCAGCTGAACCGTGGCCCAGAATCCCGTACCGATAAGAAGCCGCAACTGGCGGATCTGCGTGAGTCCGGCTCGCTTGAGCAGGACGCCGATATGGTTATGCTGCTCTACCGCCCGGACTCACAAGACCGCGATGATCCCCGTGCTGGTGAAGCAGACATCATTTTGGCTAAGCACCGTGGCGGCCCGATTGACACGGTGAAGGTGGCGCACCAGCTGCACTACTCGAAGTTCGTCAACATGGCGCACGGTTAAATTAAAGGTCCACGACGGCGTTGGGGTCGCCCAACCGTGGTCCGAGGATGACCAAGATCAGGAAGACCGCAGCCGCGGCGAGCGCCAGCCACCGCCACATTGGGAAGAAGCGCTCGCCACAGAGACGGGCAAACCCCGCGCCGATGAGCGCACCCAGGGTATTGAAGATGAGGTCATCAATATCAGTGCGCCCGAGCGCGAAGGCATACTGGGCCGTTTCCAGTGCCAGGCTCAGCGCGAAGCCCCAGGCCGCCGTTGCCTTGACTGACCGGCACATGCTGAATACGAGCATGCCAAAAGGAATGAAGAAGGCGGTATTGCCCGCATACTCAAAAAGCGGGCCAAACCAGGTGCCGCCGGAGAACTCATCAAGTGGCACCAAGCGCAGGTCGCGAACCCGCTGGTTCTCCGGCTTCCAGAGGTAGCCGATTTGGTAGAAGGGCTTGAGCGTGGTGAGCGCGACCATGACCGCGACCCACGCGCCAAGGGCGACCCTATTGAGCAAGGGTCCGACCCTTGAACTCTGGCAGGGTCAGTGCCGCCACAGCGGCGATGCCGAAGGCGGCGGCGAAAAGGACGAAGAGCCAGCCCGTGCCCGCCACCGCGATGAGCGGCGGAACGATAAGCGGTGCCAGGATGGAGGCGAGTCGGCCGAAGCCCGCGGCAGCGCCGGTACCGCGCCCGCGCAGTGCGGTGGGGTAGAGCTCCGGGCCGATGGCGTACAGCGCACCCCACGCGCCCAGGTTGAAGAAGGAGAGCAGGCAACCGGCCAGAATGATCGTTGCTTCAGAGCTGGCGAAGCCGAAGAATCCGGCGGACAGGGCGGAGCCCACGAGGAAGGTCGCCAGGGTAGAGCGGCGTCCCCAGATCTCGATGAGCCAGGCCGCTGCGGCGTAGCCGGGCAGTTGGGCCAGGGTGATAATCAGTGTGAAGCTGAAGGACTTCACCAGGGAGAAACCGTCTGCGACAAGCAGCGACGGAATCCAAATGAAGGCGCCGTAATAAGACAGGTTGACGCAGAACCAGATGGTCCACAGCGCCAGCGTGCGCCCGCGCAGGGATTTCGACCAGATGCTGGTGGCGGTGACATCTTCCTCGGAGTAGGTCGGTGCCGGGGTCGTGCGGTCGATGTCCGCCTCATCCACCTCTGCCTCAAACGAAGCAACGATTTCTTCTGCTTCCTCGTGGCGGCCCTTCGATTCCAGGAAGCGTACTGATTCGGGCAGGTGGAGGCGTACATAGAGGGCGTAGAGCGCGGGTACCATGCCAAGTGCCAGGGCCCAGCGCCAGCCGCTTTCCGACGCCCCCACGATGAACGTTCCAATTACCGCAGCGAGGATCCACCCCACTGCCCAGAAGGCCTCCAGCAAGACCACCATGCGCCCACGGACCTTGAGCGGAGCGAACTCGGAGATCAGCGTGGAGGCCACCGGCAGCTCGGCGCCGAGGCCAAGTCCGATGAAGAAGCGCAGGATGATGAGCACAACCAAGCCGGTTGCCAGTGCGGAGGCGCCCGTTGCGAGGCCATAGACCAGTAGGGTTAGCGCAAAGATGTGGCGGCGGCCGAACTTATCGGCCAAGAGGCCGCCGAAGGTGGCACCCAAGGCCATGCCGATGAAGCCCACGGACGCCAGCCAGGAGGATTGGGTCGGTGTGATGCCCCAGTGCACGGCTAGAGCAGCCATGATGAAGGAGATGAGGCCCACGTCCATGGCATCGAGCGCCCAGCCGATGCCGGAGCCGAAGAGGAGACGTTTGTGTTTTCCAGTGACGGGAAGGCGGTCGAGCCTCTCCGTGCGTGAGATAGAGCGATGATCAAGACGATTCATGCAGGCTAAGCTTACTCCCCGGGGGTAAAGCTTTTCAGCCGCAAAGAATTGGTCACCACAAATACTGAGCTCAGGGCCATTGCCAACCCCGCTAACAGGGGGTTGAGCAGCCCGAACGCTGCCACAGGAAGAAGAATAATATTATAGGCGAAGGCCCAAAATAGGTTTCCCTTGATGATGTGCAGGGTGCTACGCGCCAGGCGCACCGCCTCGGCGACGGAGCGCAGGTCGTTGTTCATCACCGTGATATCGGAAGCTTCGATGGCAACGTCGGCTCCCGCGCCCATCGCAATTCCGAGGTCCGCCTGCGCGAGCGCCGCGGCGTCGTTGACGCCATCGCCCACCATGGCCACGGTCCGCCCCTGTTCCTGCAGCCGAGCGATAGTCTCTACCTTGTCTGCGGGCATGACCTCCGCTGTCACGGCTGCCTCATCAATGCCAACGGCCCGCGCCACTGCATGCGCCGCGCCGGCATTGTCCCCGGTGAGTAGATGCGGGGTAAGCCCTAGCTTTTGCATTGCGGCGATGGCGGCGGCGGAGGATTCCTTGATGCGATCCTGTAGCTCGATGGTTCCCACCAGGTCATCTTCCACGTAGACGCCCACCTGCGTCCCGGTGCCGTCATAGCCCGCAGGCGGCCGGCCCACCCGCACCCGGGAGCCCTCTATTCTTGCCTCGATTCCCTGGCCGGGAAGCTCGTGGAAGCCCTCGGCTGCGGGGAGCTCATCGTCGTAGGCTGTGCGGATGGCTCGTGCGATGGGGTGCTCGGAACCCTGTTCCGCGCCGGCCGCGAGACGGAGAACTTCCTGCTGCGTGCGTCCTGCCGTAGGTTGGACTGCTCCCACCGACATCTGGCCTTCGGTGATGGTGCCAGTCTTGTCCAGCACGATGGTGTCGATTCGGCGCGTCGATTCCAAAATCTCCGGACCCTTGATGAGGATTCCCAGTTCGGCGCCGCGCCCGGTGCCCACGAGGATTGCGGTGGGCGTCGCTAAGCCCATAGCGCATGGGCAGGCGATGATGAGGACGGAGACGGCGGCCACGAAGGCCGGGGCAACTCCGCCGACCCACAGGTGAACCACGAGCGCGAGGATAGCGATGCCGATGACGATGGGAACAAAGACAGCGGCGATGCGGTCGGCGAGGCGCTGCACCGGGGCCTTCGAGGTCTGTGCTGCGGTGACGAGTGCGCCCATCTGGGCAAGGACGGTGTCGGAGCCGACGCGGGTGGCGCGCACCTCAAGCCGCCCGGAGGCGTTGATGGTTGCGCCCGTCACCGTGCTGCCGGGTGAAACCTCAACCGGTAACGATTCGCCGGTGAGCAGGGATTCGTCCACGGCTGAATGGCCGGTGAGGACCACGCCATCGGTGGCGATCTTCTCACCGGGGCGAACCACAAAAATGTCGCCCTCGTGAAGGTCGCCGATGGGTATGCGGGTTTCGGTATTGCCGCGCAGCACCGTGGCCTCTTTAGCGCCCATGGTGAGCAGCGTAGTGAGCGCCTCGGAGGAGCGGCCCTTTGCTTTGAGCTCAAACCAGCGCCCAAGCAGCAGGAACGTAATGACCATCCCCACTGATTCGAGGTAAATGTGGTCCATCTGCGCGTCATTGGAGCGCAGCGTCATGTGCATGGTCATGCCGGGCATGCCGGCGTTGCCGAAGAAGAGCGCGTAGAGCGACCAGCCAAAGGCGGCGGTGGTGCCCAACGTGATGAGCGTGTCCATCGTGGTGGCGCCGTGCTTCAGGTTGGCCCACGTGGCGCGGTGGAAGGGCGCGCCTCCGATAACGTAGACGAGCGTTGTGAGTACCAGGCACGCCCATTGCCAGTTCTGGAATTGGAGGGCCGGGACCATGGAGAGGAGCATCACGGGCAGCGAGAGCGCCGCAGAGACGAGCGTGCGCTGCAAGATGTCGGAAGCCTCACCCTCGCGGGCGGTGTCCGCCGTGCTTGCCGACGCCTCCCCCTCATCGTCCACCGTGAAGGCTCCATAGCCGGCGCCTTCGACGACGTCGATGAGATCGGCGGGGGTCGTCGTCGCTGGGTCATAGCTTACGGAGGCAGATTCCGTGGCGAAGTTGACCGTGGCTTCAACGTTATCGAGCTTGTTGAGCTTGCGTTCCACCCGGGATGAGCAGGAGGTGCAGGTCATCCCGGTGATACCGAGAGTGAGGCTGGTGGTCATGATGCTTAGGCCAACTCGTAGCCGGCTTCGGTGATGGCGGCGGCGACCTGGTCATCGCTAAAGCCCTCACCAGTCACGGTGACGGCGCCGGTGGTGTGGTCAGCGGTGACGTCGGTGACGCCCTTGATCTCCGAGATTTCTTCCTTCACGGAGAGCTCGCAGTGGCCGCAGGTCATGCCGTTAACGGTGTAGGTGGTGGTGCTCATGGTCTGAATCAGTCTCCTTAGCTAGTGGGTAATTCCACTGTTGAGCTTATACCCCCCTGGGGTATATGTGCAAGGAATAATCGAGCCTTGTGTACCGTTGATGGAGGAAAGAAGCTACAAATTTCCCCGAAACAGATAGGAAGAAACATGGCAACGATTGACATCACTGAGGACACGTTCCAGGAGACCATCTCCGGCGACGGCATCACGCTCGTCGATGCTTGGGCGGAATGGTGTGGTCCGTGCAAGCGCTTCGGCCCAGTATTTGAGAAGGCATCTGAAGAGCACCCCGATGCTACGTTTGCCAAGTTGGACACCGAAGCCAACCAGGAGCTATCCGCGAAGCTGCAGATTCAGTCCATCCCTACCTTGATGGTTTTCCGCGATGGCATCCTGGTCTTCCGTGAGGCTGGCGCCCTGCCGCCGGCAGCTTTGGAGGATCTCATTGGCCAGGTTAAGGCCCTCGACATGGACGAGGTCCGCGCCCAGGTGGAGAGCCAGAAGGCGGAATAGTCCCGAAGAATTCTCCTTGGTGCGGAGGGCTCAGGTAGGTCCGCCGCGCGCGCTTTCCTGTGAGTATCGCTACACTCGCAGGAAAGCGTCTTTTTATATAGGGCACTAATAAGAGCTGCATTAAATACTCTTGCAGGAACCACTAAGGAGTGAGTGCGATGGCAAATCCATTTAGCAAAGGCTGGAAGTATGTGATGGCTTCTTTCGATCAGAAGATCGACGAGAACGCTGACCCCAAGGTTCAGATCCAGCAGGCCGTGGAAGGTGCGAAGGAGCAACATCGCCAGATTTCCGAACATGCGGCGGAGATTATTGGACGCAAAACCCAGCTGGAAATGCAGCTCAACCGTCTGGTGAAGACCCAGAAGGACTATCAAGACCAGACCCGCCGGGCGTTGGAGCTGGCAGATGCTTCTGAGGATCCGCAGAAGGCCGCCGAGTACAACCAAGCGGCGGAGGTCGTGGCGAGCCAGCTGGTAGCCGTAGAGAATGAGTTGGCCAATCTGAAGTCCCAGCACGAGGCGGCTACCCAAGCTGCCGAGCAGGCGAAGGCCCAGCAGCAGCAGTCGGAGGCCCGCCTTAAGGAGCAGCTCGCACAGGTGGACCAGTTGCTGTCCCAGGCAGATCAGGCAGCGATGCAGGAGAAGAACGCTCAGGCCTTGGACTCTATGAACGAGCTCAAGCCCGATGATTCCACGCCGACGCTGGATTCGGTACGCGCCAAGATTGAGAAGCGCTACGCCGATGCTCTCGGCGCTCAGGAGCTGCACCAGGCAGCTGGCGGCAGCCGGATTCAGGAGATTTCGGCCGCGGGCCACGATATGGCCGCCGCGTCCCGCTTGGACGAGATTCGCGCCGAGATGGCCAAGAATAAGGAGATCGAAGGTTCTCCCTTCGCTGGCGACCAAGCGCTTGAGGCCGGCACCGAAGCTGGTGCTGGTTCCGAATCGGACACCGCCGAGGGTAAGCAGTAGCCACCGCGGAGCACATCACCGTATAGAAAAGGGACCTTTGAGAGTGGGCCGCATAGCGCGGTCTGGGTGTTTCAGCACCTTATGCTCTCAAAGGTCCCTGTGGTGTTTTAGCTATCTTGGCGGCGGATATTGATGAGCACGCCGCGGATGCCCGAATGAAAGCCATCGCGCAGGTTGACGCGCTGGGTTTCGGTGAGCGTGTACTCGTGCAGCGTTTCACAGGCGAACTGCAGCAGTGGGCGATCGATCTCCGGTGGCAGGCCACCGCCCGAGAGCAGGTGGGCCTGGTCGCGCTGATCGGCGCTCGCGGCGTTGTCGAACCACCACGAGGCATATTGCTGCCCCACGTCAAAGGGGGACTGGAAGCCGGCGGAGCTCCACACTTCTTCGGGGAGCGGAACGTACTTCGAGCGCAGCTTGCGGCGCGGCGCCATCATCGACGGCTTTGGCGCTGCAGGCTTGGGAGCAGGCTTCGGGGCTTCGGTGCCCGTTTCCTCTTCTGAGTCCGTGGGCTTCTGATCCGCGGCGCTGGGCTTTGTGGTTTGTTCGCCGCAGGGGGCGGGCTCTTCTTCGTCGGTGGGGGCGCTCGGTGCAGCCGACTCCGGGTGCGAGGCGGTGGCAGCCACGTCTTGCGCTGCGGCGGAAGGTGTTGCAGGCCCAGGCTTTGGCGCGGAGGGGAAGGCGGCTTGCGCCTCGGTAGGTTCGTCGCATTCCGGCGCGAGTTCGCTAGCGGCATCGCTCACTTCCTCGCTGCCGTCCTCGGAATTGTGGGGTTCGCGAATGGTCGGCGGCAGCGGGCCTTCGAGAACCTCGAGCTCCATTGCATCGGCGAAGTCCTCGCGCGGATCAAGGATTGTGGTGGAATCACACGCATGGCGCAGAGCGGAAGACATTGAATCCCAGCCGAAGCCGTAGAGGTGCACGCGCACGCCGTTATTGACGGCCTCCTGAACGCCGGGGATCATGTCGGCATCGCCGGAGACCAAAACAAAGTCCGTGACTTGGCCCTTCATGGCGGAGACGATCATGTCAGCGACAAGGCGAGTATCCACCGCTTTTTGGGTGCGGCGCTCGCCCCATTCGATGAGTTGGCCGGTGCGCAGTTGCACGCCATCGCAGACGCGCAACGCTCGCTGGTAGCGGTGGGGCCCGGTGTCGGGGATTCCGTCGTACCAGTATTGGCGGTGAATGCGGTTTCCAACCTGGTTCTCAATCATGGAACCAAGAGAGCTGACTACTTCGGGTAAATCAATCTCTAGCTGGGCTCGGGCACCCGTTTCCCATGAGTTATAGAAACTGGCGAGTAGATATGACGTGTCGACGAAGACAAGTGTTCGTTCAAGCATGGCTCCTAAATTCCGTTCTATTTCTTCTAACTAATTTTCTTAGGTCACTTCTGTGAGGTCTTCCAGCCTAGGGCCGGTGTATTCCAGTGTGCCCCATTAGTCACAAAACGTCGATAGCCTTGAGGGAATTCCCAGGTAATAAAGGTGTTGGGTGGAAGTCTTGCGGAGGTCGCAGGGTTGGTTATATGGTTAGCTACATGAGTAACCAACCAACTAGGGGGACTGCATGGATAACTCCGCGCAGCCGCTCTTCCGTCAGATAGCGGTGCTCATCGAGGACGCCATCATTGAGGGCACCCTTGCTGAGGGTGCCCAGGCGCCGTCCACGAATGAGCTCGCAGCCTTCCACAGCATCAACCCCGCCCCCGCCCGCAAGGGCCTGACCCTCCTCGTGGATCTCGGAATCCTCGAAAAACGCCGAGGTATCGGCATGTTCGTCACCTCTGGTGCCGCAGGCCTTATCCGGGCGCGGCGTCGCCAAGACTTTGCGGCTGAATACGCCGCACCGCTTATTGACGAAGCCGTGCACCTGGGCTATACCCGCAAGCAACTCCATGACCTCATCGACCTTGTCGCAGAAAGTCGAGGACTCTACTCATGATTTCTACCCCGCACTTCACCTTCGACGACGGCCTCACGCATGGCCTCGTTGGCCCCAACGGCATTGGCAAGACCACTTTGCTGCGTAAGATTGCTGGCCAGCTGAATGGCTCTGGCGTCAAGGTCGACGGTGACAAGCCCTATGACAATGAAAAAGTCCTCAACAAGGTTGTCCTCATGGGCATAGATAACCCACTGCCTGAAGGTTGGAACGTGAAGAAGGTCTTCACCGTGGCAAGTCTGCGTTGGCCCACGTGGAGCGCAGCGCGCGCTGAGGAGCTGGTCGAGCGCTTCGAGCTTCCGATGAAGAACTACTCGGGTCTCTCCCGCGGGCAGAAGTCGGCGGCGAGCTTCATCGTTGCGGTGGCCTCGGGGGTGCCGTACATGCTTCTCGACGAGCCCTATCTCGGCCTCGACGCCGCCAAGCGGGAGGTGTTCTATGACGTCTTGCGTGAAGAGCATGGTCGCACCATTGTTGTCTCCACCCATCACCTCAACGAACTGTCTGGTTTGCTCGATACCGTGGCGCTGATGGGGGAGAACCCGCTGTCCGGCCCCATCGATGAGTTCATCGAAGGCGTCGTCCAGCTCACTGGCTCTGCCGAAACCCTCGATCGCGCGCTGGGGCGCCTGCAGCTCCCGGTGCTTGAGCGCGAAAGCTCCGCCGTGGCGGACCGCGCACTTGTCGACGCCCGCCCCAACCACACCGCCAACGTCTTCGACATGGCCCAGGAAATGGGGCTGCGTGCCACCGAGGTATCCCTCGAGCAGGCAGTGCTGGCATTGGGGGAGGCGTGATGAAGCTCTATAGGCATATGGCGCTGAGCTGGAACAGCTTCTTCTACGCTTTGTGGATTGTCATCCTTCCGGTGCTGGGAATGGGCCGCGGGCACGAGTGGGCCATTGGTTACTCACTCTTTATGGTCCTTATGGTTTACCTTTCGCAGCCTGACTTCACGCGTTATCTGACCTTTGGCCTCAGTACCCGTGTATGGAACGGACACCGGCGCATCAATGCCACCCTGACGCTTGTGCTCATTCTGGTCAGCGCACCCTGGGCTTTCCCGTGGTGGGTCCTCATAGCGCCGGCGCTCATGTGGGTGGCGTGCATGACGAAACGCTTCGAGCCATCACGACTGACCACTAGCTCCCTCGTTGTAGGCAGCGATGGTGATTCTTCGACGGGCTGGTTCTCAGCGTCCCCGGTCTCCCAGATTGTGTTGCGCCCTCAAGCTCGCGCGTGGATGTGGACTGCATTCGGTATAGCCATCGCAACGGCGATAAACATCGTGGTGAGCAAGCTGTGGGATACCGGCGTGGGCATCGTGGGTGCCATTGTTACGTTGATTGTCCTGCCACTAGTTGCTGATTCAATCCGCAGCTCACTCAAAGATGCAGTGGCCTTTGGCGTGCCGCGTGCAACCTGGTCCAAAGTGACATTGTTGTGCACCGCCATTCCGGTGGGCCTGGGAGCTGTCACTGATGTGGTGATGCTTTTGTGGACTGGAAACCTCGCCGGATTCACCCTTGTTCCTCTCGCAGCGGCTGCTGTTCTCGTGAGCTTCGCGATAACCGACAAAGGGACATGGCCCTATACGGCTGTCACGGCCGGAGCCGTTGCTGCCGTGTTGCTTGCGTGGCTACTTAACTCTGAGATCTCTGTGTGGTGGTCGCTGGCCGGGATGGGTGTTCTCTACTTGGCATGGGCAGCTGTGCTCCCACGGGTGGCGCAGAAAGCAAACGTATTTACGCCGGGGCTTATGGGCTGGTTCGGGATGCGCTAGGTGCTGTCCGCAGAGCGACCTTGAAGGTGCGTTTAAGCGCACCTTTAGGCGCCTGAAAACCTACGATGACGTGCAAATTTGTGTTTCCTCGAGGCCGTGTGTAACTTTATATGAGTCAGCGCGACCGACAGCGCCCCACAGGAACTGAGGTTCTTGGAGAGTGGCGGTAGGAAAACAGGCCCTGACAACAAATATTTTCTTTACTCGCAGTACTGCGTTTCGCTCAAGGCGGTCCGTATGACTGTGTGGTGACGATGTCTGAGAACTCAATAGTGTGCCAATGTACTTTTTGTGTTGGTTGATTTTTATCATTTTGGCTGCGATACGCCGTATGCGTATCGCGGTTGGTGTATGCCGGATGGCGCTTTTC
>NZ_KV794826.1:415-20293 GCF_001808885.1 Corynebacterium sp. HMSC074E01 | reverse complement strand
TCAGGTGTCTACCTAACAGGGGTCAGGTCCGTGGTGAAGAAGGTAGTGGATTCAGCCGAGTGCCCTTTACCCTCCGTCGGAAGAAGAGTGGTGGAGAAGGCCTCTACGTCACGGTCTACCTTGGCCGGGGAACCTTCGGTTTCGCCGCCTTCGATCTCCTCTAAGTTTGACTCGTAGGCGTTGAAGGTGCGGGGTGCTGCGCGGTTCAGTTCCTTGGCCAAGCTATCGGCGTCGGAGGCGTCGGCGTAGGTGCCGCCGGTGGCGTCGGCAATGCACTGCAGTTCCTGCTGTGCCTCGGGCTCAACGTTGAAGCCGACGGTATTGATGACTAGGTCGATGCCCTGCTCCTTCAGCTCTTTCGCCACATCACACACGGGTGGCGGGGTGCAGGTGGCAACGCCATCGGAGACCAAGATGATGCTGCGCTGGCCTTCCTCTGGTAGCTCAGCGGCGGCCTTGCGTAGGGACTCGCCGATGGGGGTGAATCCTCGTGGCTGCAAGCCATCCATATGGGCGATCATCTTCTCAGAGTTACCGGCCTCGGGTGGTGCGACCACGGTGATGTCCTGGCAACCGGCCGCCTCATCTTCGGGGGCTTCGCCGGTGTTGCCACCATAGGTGACAAGCCCCAGAGGGGCGTCATCTCCGGCTTCGGTGATGAAGGTGCGGGCGGCCTCCTTGGCGGCATCAATGCGGGTCTGCCCGCCGGCATCGTTGGTGATCATCGAGCCGGAGGAATCGAAAACCACCATGGTTGGAGCCATGTTGCTGGAAGTGGAGTTGGCCGATTCGGAAGGTTTGTCTTCCGCGGCGGCTAAGGGAAACAGCCCGGTTGCAGCTGCCGCGGCTAACACCGCGAGAATGGCCGCTAAGGCCACCGATAAGGAACGGAAAGTATGGTGAGGGAAAGTGTGCATGTGAGTTAAGTTACATGCCAAGTGGTTACCTCGCTAGGCGAGCGTGGAACCGAGGGGGAGTGCGCCCCATTGACACCCCGCTATTAGTCATCCAAAGCGTGCAGGTAGAAAAAGCGGATCAGCGCGCGCCGGGGAATATCGAGCAGCGGGCGCAGAAAGGCGAGGCGGGCGGGTTGGGAGGAGGCGTCGACAAGCAGGAGCGTGCGCCCATCCCGCAGGCGCTCCAGGGTAAAGGTTTCCTCGCCGCGCTCGATGTGGCCGGGGAGGGTGCCGTAGGTAAAGCCGCAGCGGCCCTCCTCGTGGAATACATCCACCACTCGGCAGCGAAACTCCCATGGGCCTAACCCGAGGGAGACCTCTGCGCCTTCTTCTACGATGGCGTGGCTGGGAGTAACCCGGAAGAGGCCACTGCGCTGCAGGCCCCAGCGAAAAAGTTTGTCTGCCGCAGTGTCATAATCAGCGTCGATGACGCGGGACATGTGTAGCTGTGGGAACCCTTCGGCGGAGGAGTAGGAGAGTGGCTCGGGCATCGCTTAGGCCCTGTCGTCTGCACGGCGAAGCCAGGCGCAGAGTTCCTTCTGTGCGCGGTCCACGCCGCCGGGGTAGCCTTCCTCAAGCTCGAGTTTGACGTCATCGAAAATGCGCTCTGAGATGAGCTCCGCGCTCTCTACTCAGTTGTCCTTGTAGCTCATCGAGCGGCACTTTGAGCTCCGTATAGGGACTCGGGCGGAAGTACCACGACCGCATGTCCTCCGAATAAACGGCAATAGTTGTCTTCGTCATGTGCGATTCCAGCACAACGTTCCCAAACACCAGCGACGTCAGCTTCTTGGATTCCATGGCCGCGAGTGTAGACCGATGTGAACGCCTGCTGCTTTTAAGCGGGTTTAACCTGCGGTAACCGGTTGGATAGAGAGGTAGTTGGCATCGCCAGCGCACCCTTCGAAGCCGGAAATGCGGATGAAGGCGCTGGCGGTTTCGCCGGGCGGGTAGACGCGCAGGCCGTCGGCCGCCTGGGGCTGGCAGGAAGTTGGGTCAAGGACACCCATGTTGGTCATCTTCAGGCCCGCACGGGCAGAGTGCCCGGGCTCGAGCGTGACGGTTGCTGTTTCTTGGCCCGATTCACGCTCGGCGGCGGGGCCGAGCTGGGTGCCGTCGTCATTGGTGACGGCGGAGACGCCAGGAAAGCCTTGCAACGTACACGGTGCGGGAGAAGTGTTGGTGAACGTAATGTCAGCCAAGCGTGAGCCGGCGGCCCCCTGCTCGTTGGCAAGACTGATATCTAGCTGTTTCGTTGTGCAGGCGCTGTCGGCGGCAGTCGGGATTGCGCCTTGGGCGCTGTGCGCGTCTTCGCTTGTCTCGGGTGACTTCTGTTCGGCGGCCGCTGAATCTGCGTCGTGTGACTGCGGGTCTGCGGATGTTGAAGCCCCAGATTCGGCGCTGGCGGCTTGAGTGGTGGGGGAGACAGCGGAAAGCGTGGCGTCGGTGCTGTCATCGGTGGCGCAGCCGGCCAGTGCAAGGGCAAGGGAACCGGCGGCGAGAACGGGGAGTAGTCGCTGCGTAATCATGGTGGGGAGTCTAGACGCTATGGGCTTAGAGGTCCTGCAGAGCGGGGAATACCCTCTCCCTAAGTAATGGGGCGACGGTGACGTCTGGGGCAGCGGGATCGACCCAGGCTAGCTCTGCAATCTCCTTGTCAGGATGGGCGACGGAAATCTCTTCTTCACAGACATAGACGTGAGCGTGGATCGTCTGAGGTGCGTCATTGGCCGCAGGCGAGACATAGGTGGCTAGGCGGCGCAACTTCGACATATCAACCGCGGCGCGAACAGCCTCGTGGGCGATGAGCTGGGCGGCGCGAGCTGGATTAATGGTCTCATCGATGGAGCCAAATGGCAGGACGAATTCTGGAGTATCGGTGGCGCGGATGACAAGAACGCGGCCATGGTTATCGCGCAGGATTACAGCGACTATCTCAGCAATGCCTGCAGGAGATGACGAAGAATTGGCAGTCTCAGACATGCCTCCATAGTAGGTCTGCGGAGGCGCGGCAGGCGGTGAAAGATAAGAGGGGGCACCCGAAAACTGTCAGTAGTGTAACGGCTTGGACACAGTCCCACACGTTAGAAAACGGCTACCCCAGTGCGCGTGTCATTATGGGGGAAGTCTTATAGACCAATACGAGAAGAAGTGAAAAGAGGAATTGCTCAATGAGAAAAATTCCGCACCTTAAGAAAGTCATTGTGGGCTCGGCTTTCGCAGGTGCGTTCTTCCTGGGTAACCCAATGGCGGGTGCTCAGGAGCTCCCCACCATCCCGGAGATTGATTCAGCAGGTTTTGTCGACCAGGTACGCACGGATCTGCAGTCCGTAGGTATTGAGACCAAGCCCGTGGACAAAGAGCTGACCGACGCCCTCGATACCGCCGTCAACGGTGCTGCCGCAGCGGCATCGAAGGATGTGAATCAGGCAGTCGAGGGAGCCGTGAACTCGCCTGCGGCGCAGCGCCTCGCGGAGCAAGCGAACCTGCAAACGCAACTGCCGGCCCCGTCCGAGCAGCAAGATTATGCCGGCGCTGATGCCATCACGGGTGAACCGCTGACGAACCCGACGCCTATCGGACTGCTGGAGGAAGCCACGCAGCCGGAATTTGTACCCCAGGGCACGGATCCGAATTACGTGTGGAAGAACGACCTGTTCTCCAAGATTGCTGCTGGTAAACCGCACGCGGAGTACGTTCTGCATCGAGTCCCTGGTTCTTTCTACGATGCTCCCCAGATCCCCGAGGAATCCAACGTTGCGATGACCGAAGGGAAGTCTCTGTACGGCCCGGGAACTCCGCTGTACATCCGTGAGGACACCATGTGCACGCTGACGGCAGCCGGCACTGATGCCGAAGGCCGCAAGGTCGGTATTACAGCTGGTCACTGCGGAAATGTCGGCGACCCGGTGTCCTCGGCGGACTCCTGGCAGGTAGGCCCCACCGGCACCGTGGTGGCGAAGAACGCTAACCTGGACTATTCGCTCATCGAGTTCGGCTCCCAGGCCGAGGTAACCCGCAGCTACAACGGTGTGAGCGCGCAGGCGATCGGTGGTACCACGCAGCCGGGCGATATTACCTGCAAGAGCGGTGTAGCTACTGGCCGCACCTGTGGCATGACTTTCCAGCACACTGAGCGCATCACGATTAACCAGGTGTGCGCGATGGTCGGGGACTCCGGCGCTCCGGTCTTCCGCGACGGCCGTATCGTCGGCTCGGTATCCCGTGGACTGGTCCCGGGTCTGCCGTCCTGCCGCACCCCGTGGCAGGGTGCGCTGCACAACCCGACGGTCGTGGCTAATATCGATGCCATCATCGCGGATCTCAACCGCCGCGAGGGCCCAGGTTCTGGATTCGTGCTTCCGGAGAACTAGAAGTACGTTTCTAACAAATAGGGCCCCAGATCTTTAAAGATCTGGGGCCCTATTTGATCGAAGTGACCTGTACGCGGCACGGTTCGCTGGCGTGCGACGTTGGGGCGCCGCGCAGAAGCTAGGACAAGGCGCTGAGGGCGGCGTCGTGAAGCTTGCCGTTGGAGGCCAGCGCTGAGCCGCCGTGGGGGCCGTCTTCGCCGCGGACGTTGGTGAAGCGGCCACCGGCCTCAGTCACAAGAAGCGCAGGGGCTGCTAGGTCCCAGAGGGAGACCTCGGGCTCGGCAGCGATGTCGACGGCACCTTCGGCCACCAGACAGTAATTCCAGAAGTCGCCGTAGCCGCGCAGGCGCCAGACCTTGTCCGTGAATGAGATGAAAGCGTCGCGGTTCGGCCGCCACCCAGACAAGGAGCTCATGGCCAGAGAAGCATCTTCCAGTTTGGAGACCTCGGAAACACGCAGGCGTTTCGGCTCCCCGCCGAAGACTCGGTAGGCGCCGCCACCTTTGGCCGCGTACCAGCGGCGGCGCAGGGCAGGGGCGGAGACGACGGAGACGACCGGCTCTCCGTCTTCCAATAGCGCGATCAGGGTGGCCCAGACGGGAACGCCGCGCACAAAATTCTTCGTGCCGTCGATAGGATCGATTACCCACTGGCGGCCCTCGAAGCAGGCCTCGCCGCCGAATTCCTCCCCCAGCACTTCATCGCGTGGGCGCGAGCGCTTCAGAGCCTCGCGGATTGCCTTTTCGCAGGCCAGATCCGCATCGGAGACCGGCGTCATGTCCGGCTTTTCCTTGACGGACAGGTCTGCAGCCTCAAAACGGTGCATCGTAATGGCGTCCGCATGGCCTGCCATCTCCAAGGCCAAGCCGAGGTCTTCTTTGAATTTACCCACGGAGCCATTCCTCCATCTGATCAACTACCTGATTATTACCCGCGATACACCATTCCACACCGCCGGCTTTAACCTTGCGCGCCGCGCCGCCCGCGGCCAGCACCAGCGCCTGGCCGGGGAACCAATCCCAGTCCTTGACGGAGTGCTGCATCCACGCTCCCCACGTGCCATCCGCCACGCAGGAGAGATCCACGGAGCCCGCACCCAACATGCGCACGGTGGCGAAGTGCGGGGCTACTTTTTCCCAGGCGGACGCGATTGCGGGATCCGTCATGGACGTAGGGTGCAGGTACGTCGACAAGCACAGCTTGTCGGCGGGGCTGTCGGTGAGCTTGGTGACGTCCTTGCCGTCCAAGCTGGTGGGGAAGTCACGGCCGCCGAACCAGGTATAACCCATAGCGGGGCGGTGGACGGCGCCGAGGATGACCCCTTCAGCGTCGATGAGCGCGAGTGCAGAGCACCAATAGTCGGAGCCTGAGGCGAAGTTGTAGGTGCCGTCGACAGGGTCGATGACCCAGGTCCGGCCGGACTTCGACTCGCGGTTCGCACCCTCTTCGCCCACGATGCCGTCCTCGCCGCGCAGGGCTTCGAGTACACCGGCGACGAAACGCTCGGCGGCGAAGTCGGCGTCGGTGACGACATCGGAGACGGAGGTCTTTTGTTCTATGTCTACTCCCTGCTCGCGCAGGCGCCAGGCCAGGCGGCCTGCGTTATAAACAAGCGCTTGGGCAAGGTGGGCGTCAGTATCGTCCGCGTGCGCGACGATGAAGGTCTTGATGATGGCATCGATCATCTCGGTGAGGCTTGGCTGGTCACTCATGCCGCCTATTGTCGCGCTAAACGCGGCCGATGGCTAATCAGGGAGAAAGAATAAGTAGAGTAGGGGGCTATGCGTCCGGAACAAACAGCACGACTTGAGGAACTCAGCGCCACCTTGACCTCCATTGAAAAGGTGATGGACCCGGAGGCGGTGTCCGAGCGCGTGCGCGAACTCGAGGCCCAGGCGGGGGACCCGTCGCTGTGGGATGACCCTGATCATGCGCAGAAGGTGACCTCGGAGCTGTCGGCGCAGCAGGCAAAGCTACGCAAACTGAATTCCCTGCGCGGGCGCATTGAGGATCTACCCGTGATGTCTGAGCTGGCGGAGGAGGAAGGCGACGAGGCCTCCCAGGAGCTCGTGGATACGGAGCTGGAAGAGCTCGGCGCGGCCATCGAGGCACTCGAGGTGACCACCATGTTGTCCGGTGAGTACGACGAGCGTGAGGCGGTGATCCACATACGCTCCGGAGCCGGTGGCGTGGATGCTGCGGACTGGGCGGAGATGCTCATGCGCATGTATACGCGCTGGGCGGAGAAAAACGGCCACAAGGTGGATGTTTATGACATTTCCTATGCCGAAGAAGCCGGTATTAAGTCCGCTACCTTCGTGGTGCATGGCGAATACATGTATGGCCAGCTTTCCGTAGAGCAGGGCGCGCACCGCTTGGTGCGTATTTCTCCTTTTGATAACCAAGCCCGCCGCCAAACCTCGTTCGCGGAGGTAGAGGTGTTGCCGGTGGTGGAGCAAACCGACTCCATCGAAGTGCCGGATTCGGAGGTGCGCGTGGACGTCTACCGTTCCTCGGGCCCGGGCGGACAGTCGGTCAACACAACGGATTCGGCGGTGCGCTTGACGCACATCCCGACCGGCATCGTGGTGACCTGTCAGAACGAAAAGTCCCAGATCCAGAACAAGGCCTCTGCTATGCGCGTGCTGCAGGCGAAGCTGCTGGAGCGCAAGCGCCAAGAGGAGCGCGCGGAGCTCGATGCGCTGGGCGCGGGTGGCAATGCCTCCTGGGGCAACCAGATGCGTTCCTATGTGCTGCATCCGTACCAGATGGTCAAGGATCTGCGCACGAACTATGAGGTGGGGGATCCCTCCAAGGTCTTGGATGGTGATATCGATGGTTTCCTGGAATCCGGGATCCGGTGGCGTATGGCGCAGCAGGAGGCCTAGGCCCGAGTAACAAATGTTGCTAATGTGGCTTAAGTGATCACTTTTGAGAATGTGTCCAAGGTCTATCCGACCTCCACAAGGCCCGCGCTGGACAACGTGTCCTTTGAGATTGAAGACGGAGAATTCGTCTTTCTCATCGGCCCGTCCGGCTCCGGCAAGTCGACCTTCCTCCAGCTCATGGTCCGAGAGACCAATGTGAGCTCGGGCGATATCTACTTCGGGGACTTCCACGTCAACGCGTTGAAGGGGCGCGAGGTCAACCGCCTGCGCCAATCCATCGGCTATGTCTTTCAAGACTTCCGGCTTCTGCCCAAGCTCAATGTCTACGACAATGTCGCCTTTGCCCTCGAGGTCATCGGCAAACGCAAGGCGCGGATTGCCAAGCAAGTCCCCGAGGTCCTCGACATGGTCGGCCTGGGTGCCAAGCAGCACCGCATGCCGCATGAACTCTCCGGCGGTGAGCAGCAGCGCGTGGCGATTGCGCGGGCCTTTGTTAACCGTCCCAAGTTGCTGCTTGCCGACGAGCCCACGGGCAACCTTGATCCCTCCACGGCTGCGGAGATCATGGCCTTGCTCACCAAGATCAACCGCCGCGGAACCACCGTGGTGATGTCGACGCACAATGCGCGCGCAGTTAACGAGGCCCGCCAGCGCGTCATTGAGCTGCACAACGGCACGCTGGTGCGCGATGAGAAGAACGCGATGTACGGGGAGGCGGTCTAGGTGAATCTGGGCTTTGTATTCAGGGAAGCTTTTAAAGGGCTAGGGCGTAACATCACCATGACTATCGCCATGGTGATCACCACGGCCATTTCGGTGGCGCTTGTGGTGGCTGGTGTGCTGGTTACCCAGATGACCAACGAAACCAAAAACATCTACCTCGAACGCGTCGAGGTCATGGTCCAGCTCAACGAGGATATTTCTGCCAACGATCCGCAGTGCAAGGACTCCGCCTGCGCCGGGCTGAAGAAGAAGCTAGAGGCGGATGAAGATATCGAGTCCGTCAGCTACCGCAACCGTGAGGATTCCTACGAGCGCTTTGTGGAACTGTTCAAGGAAACTGATCCAGTCATGGTTGAGGAAACCTCCCCGGATGCGCTGCCGGCGGCCTTCCATGTGCGGCTGAAGGATCCGACGGATACCGCGCCAATCGACGCCATCGCGTCCGACCCTGCCGTTAGCGACATCATCGACCAACAAGAGGAGGTCCGCAGCGCCGCAGGCAACCTCGACGCCATCCGGAATGCCACCTTCGTCTTAGCTGCTGTCATGGCGCTGGCCGCCATCATGCTGATCGCGAACATGGTGCAGATCGCCGCCTATCAGCGCCAGCGAGAGACCGCGATTATGCGCATCGTCGGTGCTTCGCGGTGGGTAACCCACGCCCCCTTCATCATGGAGGCGGTCCTCGGCGCCGTCGGTGGTGTCGTTCTCGCCGGGATAGGCGTCATCGTAGGAAAGAACACGGTGATCGATCCCGCGCTGAAGGACCTGTACCACAACCAGCTTCTGGCCCCGGTGACCGCAGGCGACGTGTGGACGGCTCTGCCTATCGTGGGGCTTGTGGCAATCCTGTGCGCTGCACTGACCGCGCAGGTGACCATGCGCGCCTACGTGCGGACATAGGCCAACAGGCCTGTTGTGGGTTGTGCCTGGCAGTAGCGTAATATAGTTCGAACTATGGCGAAGAAGGCAAAGAAGAAAAAGGCGGCCGTCGACAATAACTCGACCTTGGCCACCAACCGACGTGCCCGCCACGACTACACCATCCTCGACACCCTGGAATGCGGCATGGTGCTCGTGGGCACCGAAATTAAGTCGATGCGCGAAGGTAAAATCTCCTTGGCAGATGCCTTCGCCACCATTGACGACGGCGAGGTCTATATCCGCAACCTCCACATCCCGGAGTATTCCCAAGGCTCGTGGACGAATCACTCGCCCAAGCGCACACGCAAGCTGCTGTTGCACCGCAGGGAGATTGACAAGCTCATGGGCCAGGTGCGCGACGGCAATAAGACGCTGATCCCGCTCAAGGTGTATCTGAAGGACGGCCGCGCCAAGTGCGAGCTCGGTTTGGCCAAGGGTAAGCAGGACTACGACAAGCGCGAAGCAATCAAGCGCCGCGACCAGGACCGCGACATCACCCGCGAGCTGGGCCGCCGCGTAAAGGGGATTAACGCCTAACCTGGAAGCCATGATTTATACGGCTAAGGTTCATGATGTTATTCGGGAAGGTGAGCAGTCGCGTGGGGTAGCGGTGCTCGTCGATAAGCTCTGGCCCCGTGGCGTGGCCAAGGAGCGTCTGTCCTATGACCACTGGTTCAAGGATGTGGCGCCTAGCCCGGGGTTGCGTAAGTGGTGGGGGCACGATGCTGACACCTTCGAGGAATTTGCCCGGCGCTACCGTGCGGAGCTCGACGAGAACGACGGCGAGGAGTTGGCGCGCTTGCGCCAACTAGCGGAGGATGGTGACGTCACCCTACTTTTCGCCGCCAAGGACCGCGAGGTCAACCACGCCACTGTTTTGAAGGCGTGGTTAGAGGAACGCTAGGAGAAAAGGCTCCAGATGGTGGCGCCCACGGCGATGAGACCCGTGATGACGACGAAGACGTTGCTGGGGCGGCCACGGAATTGCTTCAGAGCGTCGATGCGGTGGATGGCATACATCGGCAGCAGGTAGAGAATCGAAGCGATGAAGGGGCCGCCGATGGCCTCAATGAGGCCCAGGATCGACGGATCGATAATGGCCACGATCCACGCACAGACAAAGATGATGCCGTGCATGATGGAGTTGAGCTGCTTTTCCGAGAGCTTCTCGGTGGCGCGCGGCGCGGCGCTGCGCAGCAGGAAATTGCCGCCCTCGGTAGCTCCCAGCACGTGGCCGAAGTAGGAGGAGATAATCGCAATCATCGCGATGATCGGGGAGAGGAAAGCCAAGACCGGGACACCGGTGACGTTGGCCAGGTAAGACAGGACCGGCAGGTTTTGCTCGCGGGCCTCGGCGAGACCGTCCGCACCAAGCGTGAGGGTACAGGACCACACGAAGAACATGGTGAATACGGTGAGCAGAATTGCGGTCAGGGCCAGTGCTCGCGAGGCGTTCTCCGAGCTCTTCTCGCGGCCGTGTGCGGCGACCATGGCCAAGGAGAACTGGGAAATCGCGGGGGAGTGGTTAAAGGAGAAGACCAGCACGGGGATGATGAGGGCGACAGCACCGACGACGCGCCAATCATTGTTGCCCACCTCCATGAAGGAGGCGATATCCCAGCGCGGGATAAGGTAGATGGACAGTGCGCCAAGGCAGAAGATCAGCGGGTAGACCAAGAACTGCGTTACGGCCAGCACCATGCGTTGACCGAAGGCGAAGACGATGGTCATGATGCCCACGAGGAGGAAAGCCAACAGCGGGCGTGAAATCGTGGGTCCATTTAATTGGTTGACGATGAAGCTGTTGACCGTATTGGTGATCGAAACGCCATAAATGAGGACGATGGGGAAGATGGCGCAGAAATAAATCACCGAAATGATAAAACCTGCGCTCTTGCCGAAATAGTCCGTGACCACTGCGGTGATGTCCTCGCCCTGGCGTGGTGACGCACAAATCATGCGGGCCAGACCGCGGTGGGAGAAGTATGTCATCGGCCCAATCAGAATCGTGGCCGCGAGGAGGGGCCAGAAGCCGAAACTGCCCGCGTTGATGGGGAGGAAAAGAATGCCGGCGCCTACGGCGGTGCCGAAGAGCGAGATGGCCCACTCGGTGTTGCTTGCTGGGCTTTTAGCGTCTTCCGGGGAACTGGTGGTTTCGGTATGTGTGCTCACTTTGCAGCCTTTAACAAAGTAGGAGTATCGGACTCACACACCTTAACAGCGTTTAAGTTGATGCTAATCACAAGGGGGTGCTTATGAAAGCTATGCCTCATGTGGCCTGGGGTGAAGCTTGCGGGAATAGGGGCAGGTGCAGTAGCGTTGAACAGACCGTAGGGCGCATAAAGATGCGTTCTGCGCAGCTTTCACAGCAATGTGTAAATGAGGGGTCGACTTGGTTTCGACTTCGTACATTGAGCCAGGGGAAGCGTGCCGGTGCAGGCTAGAGACCACCGTTAAGCGTCGTAGCAACCAATAAACGCAGAGAAGAACTCTCAGCGTGACTACGCCCTCGCTGCCTAATTACAGCGACGCGTGTCTGTCAGCCTAGGTTTGGTTCCTGACCTAGATCCTGGCATCGACTAAGGAACTTGCCTGACCGGTTTGTTGTTCGGCCGGTTGGGGACTTCTAGAGCAACTGGGCCCATCATCCGGAGCGAGTTTGCCCGAGCCGGAGGGCCGAGTAGAGATCCTGTGCAGACTGCGCACGGAGAAGCCCTGGCGAGGTGACGAAGGACCCGGGTTCAATTCCCGGCGGCTCCACCAAAACCCCAGTTAGAAAGCGTTCTAGCTGGGGTTTCTTCGCGTGTGAAGTCCCCGGCTTAAGTCCCTAAACGGCCGTGAAGCCGCCGGGAATTGAACCCGGGTCCCGGATGTTCGTCAGCGGCACTACGGCCTGCTTTAGGATGGTCGCATGTATTCCGAGCCTCTCCGCATTACGGTCGTCTTGTTTGAGGGCTTTGAGCTTCTCGACGTCTTCGGGCCCGTCCAGCTGCTTCAAGCGGTGCCTGATGTCTCCGTTGTTTTCGCAGGACCGGATGGTGGGCCAGTTGCTAGCTCGCAGGGCGTGGAAGTGGTGCCGACAATGTCTTATGGGCAGATTGAGCCGGCCGACGCCCTTCTCATTCCCGGCGGCAAAGGAACCCGGCAGCTCGTGGGGGACGAATCTTTTCTGTCGTGGCTTCGTGAGGTGGGTGCACAAGCGCCTTGGGTCGCCTCCGTGTGCACGGGTTCTGCGGCCCTGGCGGCGGCTGGGCTCTTGGAGGGCTACACCGCGACGAGCAATAAGCGTGCCTATAGCTGGGCCACGTCCTTCGGGGGCGATGTGTCCTGGCAGCCGGAGGCGCGGTGGGTGCACGACCGCAATCGATGGACCTCCTCAGGTGTTGCGGCGGGCATGGATATGACGGTCGCGCTCATTGCGCACCTCGTATCAGACAGTGCTGCCATCAATGCTGCCAACTTTGCGGAATATGATGCGCACCGCGACAGTGAGTGGGATCCTTTCGCGCGGCTTTATGGGCTGGCGCCGGCGAGCGGTGACGAAGCTGAGCGTGGGGACGTAACGTTCGGGCAATCTGGTGACGCTCACGGTAGATAAGAGGCTAAAAACTGGCGATTTTTGGCCACTATTTACCGTGGGCGTAGTTGGGGAGAGCCTGTAGGTATGCGGAGGTGAGCGGGCGGCGAGAAAGCGGAGTCGGAGTAGGTCTGGCCGAACAAAATGTGATACAGGGCAAAAATATTTGTTACCCAGGTTACATTCCCGTGGTAGCCTTTCCCCAACAGTGTGACGTGGAACACTGGGACTGACCCCTACGACAGGAGTACCCATGAACAGCCCATCCAATGCAGCGCCACAAGGCGGCGCTGGTACCACGGAGAAGTCGAAAGCAAATCCCGCCAAGGCTGAGCAAAAATCGAGTCAACAGTCCAGTGGGGGAATGCTGGATAAGTTCCTCAATGGTGTCGAATACATCGGCAACAAGCTGCCGGAGCCCTTCACTATCTTCCTGATTCTTTTCCTCATTACAGGCGTTCTCTCCACCATCATGGCGAAAATGGGCGTCGAGATTAAGATTCCCGGATCGGATGAGATCCAGCCGGTCAAAGGCCTGTTCACCGGTGAGGGGCTCACGTGGTTCACCACCACAATGGGTGAGAACTACATCAACTTCCCGCCGCTGGTGACAGTGCTGCCCATCATGCTGGCAGTTGGCGTGGCGGAGCGCTCCGGAATGCTCTCGGCGTTGATTCGCAAGCTCTTCGGTTCCGCGAAACCGTGGCTGCTTCCGTACGCCGTCGGCGTTATCGGCGTGACCGCCTCCGTCATGGCGGATGCCGCCTTCGTCATCGTCCCGCCGCTGGCCGCCATGGTCTTCAAGGCTGCGGGCCGTCATCCGGTGGCGGGTCTGATCGGCGGCTTCGCCGCCGTGGGTGCGGGCTATTCCACCGCCTTGGTGCCAACTTCCCTGGACGCGCTCTTTGCCGGTATTACGACCGCGGTCATGGAGACCCTGCCGAATACTGAGTTCGCTCCGGTTAACGCCATGTCGAATTACTACTTTAACGTGGCTTCTTCCATCGTGCTCGGTGTGCTGGCCGGCTTCATCATCGACAAGGTGATCGAGCCGCGCATGTGGCAGCAGGAAGTTCCCACCGAGGAAGATATCGATCCTGAGGATGCCGCCGAGCGCGGTGACCGCGACGAGAATGGCGAAGAGCTCACCGCTGAGCTGCGCCCGGCCGAATCCAAGGGCCTCATCTGGTCCGGTGTGGCCACGGTCATCCTCACCGCCATCATTCTCTTCGCAGTTCTTCTGCCGGAATCGCCGTGGCGCAATGAAGAGGGCGGCTTCTTGCCCAAGTCCCCGCTGCTGAATTCCATCGTCTTCATCGTCTTCGCCTACTTCTTGGTCCTCGGCGTGGTCTACGGCAAGGTTGTCGGCACGGTCAAGGGAATCACCGATGTTGTGAACATGATGATCGGCGCGCTCAAGGACATGATGAGTTTCCTCATCTTGGCCTTCATCCTGGGCCAGTTCGTGGCGCTCTTCGCCTGGACCGGTATCGGCACCTTCACCGCGGTGAAGGGCGCGGCCTTCCTTGAATCCATCGGGCTTACCGGCTTCCCAGCTATTTTCGCCTTCATCGCGCTGGCGTCCTGCCTGAACCTGCTGATTATTTCCGGATCCTCGATGTGGACGCTCATGGCCGCGGTCTTCGTGCCCATGTTTGCCCTGCTGGGCTATGAGCCGGCGTTTATTCAGGGCGCATTCCGCGTTGGTGATTCCGCAACCCAGATCATCACCCCGCTGAACCCGTACATGATTGTCATGCTGGGTTTCCTCCAGCGCTATGAACGCGAGGCAGGCCTAGGAACGCTGATGTCGCGCCTCGTTCCCTTCGTTATTCCGTTCTTCACCGCCTGGGCAATCCTGCTGGCCATCTGGTTCTACGTAGATCTTCCGTTGGGACCGGGCAACAACGTCATGATTGGTTAAGCGCATGAATCAACGCAACAATCCATCGACAGCGTATTTGGAAGCGATGGAGGAGGGGGTCGCCAAGCGCGTGGCGTCTGCAGCACCACCGGAAAAACAGGGTGAGGACTACCCGGGCCAGGCGAAGCTCTGGGAAGCGGCGGCCGCGCGGGCTGAGGCCTTGCGGGAGAAGGCCGCGCACATCGTCGCGGACCTGCACGCTCACCCTGAAACGGCCTTCGAAGAACATCGTTCCATGGCGGTGCTCGCGGACATCGTTGAAGAGCATGGCTTCTCCACGTGCCGCGGGGTCTACGGCGTGGAGACCACGTTCGAAGCTTCCTGGCAGAGTGCAGATTTCGACCCTGAACGGCATCCCACTGTGGCCATCCTGGCGGAATACGATGCCCTGCCTCAGATTGGGCACGCGTGCGGGCATAACGTCATCGCCGCAGCGGGCGTTACTGGATTCTTGGCGGCTACTGCCGTGCTGGACGCCGCCCCTCCTATGTCCGGTCGCATCCTCCTCCAGGGGACCCCAGCGGAGGAGGGGCATTCCGGCAAGGAATACATGATCCGCGGCGGCAGCCTCGAAGGGGTCGATGCCGCGGTGATGATCCATGGCTTTGGCTATGACATCGGTGCGCATGCCTGGGTGGGCCGCCGCATTCTGCGCGTTCGTTTTCGCGGCGTAGCCGCTCATGCCAGCTCCCAGCCTTTCATGGGGCGCAACGCCCTTGACGCTGCGAGCCTGGCCTACCAGGGGATTGGGCTTATGCGCCAGCAAATGCCGCCATCGGATCGCGTGCACGCCATCATGAGTGGTGGCGATCGCCCTTCGATCATTCCGAGCGAGGCGGAAATGACCATTTACGTGCGCTCGTTAGGAACGCGCACACTCATGGATCTGTCCGCCAGGGTGGAAGACATCGTCCGGGGCGCGGCACTCATGGCAGGTATCGAGGTGGAAGTCGACTGGGATGAGCACCCGATGACCCTGCCCGTGCGCAATAATGCGGCGCTGGTGGATCGGTGGTCGGCCACGCAGGCGCGCCGCGGGCGCACCGCGCTGCCCGCTGGGACGGTGCCGGATACAGTGGCCGCCTCGACTGACTTTGGCAATGTCTCTCATCTCGTGCCCGGCCTGCATCCAATGGTGAAGGTATCGCCAACTGACGTGGCCCTGCACACGGAGGACTTTGCGCGCTGGGCTGCCACGCCGCAGGCGGTAGATGCGGCCGTTGATTCGGCGGCGGGTTTGGCACAGGTTGCCCTCGATTTCTTGGCGGATCCGAATTTCCGCCACGCGGCGCGGGAGGATTTTGATAGGGAAGGGCCAGTGTCGGTGAGTGATCTCATCGCGAAGAAGGGGGAAGGCTAAGCGTAAACATTTTTTTCTAAAAGGCATGTCACGGGCTATCGTGCGGAGGTCTGCTACCCCCGTCATGAATTAGGAAACATGAGTGTTCTTGAAGGGTAAGCCTTACTTGAGTTAGGTTAGGCGCTGTCCTTATTTGCCAACTGTGGTTAGCCACACCTAATATGCAAGGAAGCTATGTTTAACCTTTCTCGCCGTGCCTCGCGCACGACCGCCGCCAAAGTTGCCGCAACTCTCTCGGTCGCAGCGCTTGCTCTCACCGGCTGCTCTTCCAGCCAGTCTGAGGAGACCGCTGAGCCGACCGAATCCGCGGCGGCAGGCGCCTCCACCATCACCCTGGAGGATAACTTCGGCTCGAAGGAAGTCACCCTCCCGGTGGAGAACCCCGCGGTGACGGATAACCGCGCCTTCTCTATCCTGGCGCAGTGGGATATTGACCTTGCTGCTGCACCGCTGAGGCTGGTACCGAAGTCGCTGCGAGACACCTACAACAAGGACACGGTCGAGGTTGATCTGGGCTCCCACAAGGAGCCGGACCTTGAAGGTCTGGTAGCTGCAGAGCCGGACGTCGTGTGGAACGGCCAGCGCTTCGAACAGCACCAAGAGGACATTGAGAAGCTGCTCGAGGATGTCCCGGTGCTTGACTTCGAGCCGCGCGATGACGAAGACTTTTTCGACGAACTCAAGCGCCACACTGAGGCCCTGGGCCAGGTTTTCGGCCACGAAGAGGATGCTGCGAAGCTCATCGAGGATTTCGACGCCGCTGCTGAGCGCGCTAAGAAGGCCTACAACCCAGAGCAGAAGGTCATGGCTGTGAACACCTCCGGCGGTGAAATCGGCTACATCGCTCCCGGTATCGGGCGCGTGTATGGCCCGGTCTTTGAGCTGCTTGGCCTGACCCCGGCCCTGGAGGTCTCCAACGCCTCCGATGACCACGAGGGTGACGATATCTCCGTTGAGGCCATTGCCGAATCCAACCCGGATTGGATCCTCGTCATGGACCGTGATTCCGCTATCTCCAAGGAAGGCCAGGATGTCACGCCGGGCGAGAAGCTGGTCAAGGACAACGCGGCGCTCAAGAACGTTACCGCTGTGAAGGAAGGCAACGTTTACGTGGCGCCGAATGACACCTACATTGATGAGTCCATCATTACCTACACCGAGATCTTGAACGCGCTTGCCGACGCCTTCGAGAAGGCCAACGCCTAAACAACTCTCTCGGCAGCCAAGGAGGAGACTAAACCGTGACGGTGAAGAGCAGCGCTGCGGCAGAGCACTCAGCTGTCAGCCCGCGTAACTCCCGCGGACCTGTGCTGACCTGGAAGCTAGGCCTCGGCGTGCTCGGCGTCATCGCGCTGCTCCTCCTTTCCCTCATGGTGGGGGAGTACAGCATCCTCGATAATGAGGACGGCTGGTCCATGTTCTTCACCACCCGCATACCGCGAACCGTGGCGCTCGTCTTGGCGGGCGCTGCGATGGCGATGAGCGGTTTGGTCATGCAGCTGCTGACCCAAAACCGTTTCGTGGAACCCACGACGACGGGAACCACCGAGTGGGCCGGATTGGGCCTGCTCTTTTCGCTTATCCTTTTCCCGCACTCATCCGTGCTGGTGAAAATGGTCATTTCGGTTTCCTTCGCGTTTGTGGGAACCATGGTCTTCTTCGCTTTCCTTCGCCGCGTGGCGCTGCGCTCCTCACTCATCGTGCCGATCATCGGCATCATGCTGGGCGCTGTCGTTAGTGCCGTATCCTCCTATGTGGCGCTCGCCACGGATACCTTGCAGCAGCTCGGAATCTGGTTCATGGGATCCTTTACCTCTGTCTATGAGGGGCAATACGAGGTCCTGTGGATCGTCCTGCTGGTTCTGATGGCGGTGTATTTCTACGCTGACAAGCTCACCGTCGCTGGGCTGGGTGAGGATATCGCCACCAATATTGGGTTGAACTACCAGCGGATGATTCTGCTGGGCACTGGGCTCATCGCGGTGGCGACGGGCGTTGTCACCGTCGTTGTCGGCGCATTGCCGTTTCTTGGCCTTATCGTGCCTA
Source organism: Corynebacterium sp. HMSC074E01 (assembly GCF_001808885.1). Classification (NCBI taxonomy): domain Bacteria; kingdom Bacillati; phylum Actinomycetota; class Actinomycetes; order Mycobacteriales; family Corynebacteriaceae; genus Corynebacterium; species Corynebacterium sp. HMSC074E01. Next base: position 2,521 of record NZ_KV794826.1, on the reverse strand, counting down.
ACGTAGTGAGCATGATTCGCGGCGATGACCTGCGCTCTAACCTCCCGTGGGTCTGCCTGCTCGGTATCGCCACGGTGACCTTATGCGACCTCATCGGCCGCACCATTATTTCCCCGTTTGAAATGCCCGTATCAGTCATCCTGGGCATTGTGGGTGCTATCGTGTTCGTCGTCTTGATCGTGAGGTCGACCAAGTGAGCGTACGTATCTCTATCCCAGCGACGAAGGAACCTGTGCAAACGTCACGTGCCCAGCGAAACGTGGGTAGCTTCCAGTCTGCTGCTGCGGCGCGAAAGTACTGGATCATCCTTGCAGCCTTGATCGTTGCCGGGCTGGTTTTCGCCTTCGGGCTCTTGGCCTATGACAACCCCATGGATTTTGGTACCCGCAAGTGGTGGCTGATTGCACGTCGCCGCGCTGATGCGGTGACCGCTATGGCGATCGTCGCCGTATGCCAGGCCGTGGCTACGGTGGCTTTCCATACGGTGACGAACAACCGGATCCTTACTCCCTCCATCATGGGGTTTGAATCCCTGTACGTCGCGATTAATACAGCCACGATCTTTTTCCTTGGCGCCTCCGGCCTAACTCAGGCCCGCAACATGGGAACCTTCCTTGTGCAGCTTGTGCTCATGGTGGGCCTATCCCTCGTGCTGTACTCCTGGCTGCTGACCAGCCGCCGCAACAATATGCATGCGATGCTGCTCGTGGGCATCATTATCGGTGGTGGTCTTGGTTCGTTGTCGACGTTTATGCAGCGCATGCTCACGCCCAGTGAATTCGATGTGCTGACTGCACGCCTTTTCGGTTCCGTGAATAACGCGGAGAGCGAGTACTATCCCATCGCCATACCGTTGGTTCTCGCGGTGACGATGCTGGTGTTCCTGAACTCCCGGCAGCTTAACGTGCTAGCGCTGGGACGCGATGCCGCGACGAACCTTGGTGTTAACCACAAGGTCAATGCAATCTACACGCTGATTTTGGTCTCCATTCTTATGGCAACAAGTACCGCGCTTGTAGGGCCCATGACCTTCCTTGGCTTCCTCGTGGCAACCTTGGCCTACCAGGCAGCGGAGACGTATGACCACCGTTTTTTGTTCCCAATGGCAATTGCCACGGCCTTTGCCGTTCTCACCGGCGCCTACTTCCTCATGCAGCACGTCTTCTACGCGCAGGGCGTGGTCTCCATCATTATTGAGCTAGTGGGCGGCAGCGTCTTCCTTCTGGTCATTCTGCGAAAGGGCAAGCTGTGATCAAACTTTCCAAAGTTTCCAAGTCCTACTCCGGTGAGACCAACATTGGCCCCATCGATCTGGAGATCCCCTCCGGTGGTATCACTGCACTGATTGGGCCGAATGGCGCGGGCAAGTCCACGATGCTGACGATGATTGGCCGGCTTCTCGACGTCGACGAGGGCACCATCGAGGTCGCCGGTTACGACGTGTCCTCCACGAATTCGCAGGACTTGGCGAAGATTCTCTCCATCCTGCGCCAGGAGAATCACTTCATTACCAAGCTGACCGTACGCCAGCTGGTGAGCTTCGGCCGTTTCCCTTACTCGAAGGGGCGTCTGACTGCGGAAGATGAAGAGATAGTCTCGCGCTACATCGACTTCTTCCACTTGCGTGAATTGGAGAGCCGTTACCTCGACGAGCTATCCGGTGGGCAGCGCCAGCGCGCATATGTGGCGATGGTGCTCTGCCAAGAGACGGATTACGTGCTTCTCGACGAACCCCTCAACAACCTCGACATCTCACACTCCGTGGAGATGATGAAGCATTTGCGGAAGGCCGCCAAGGAATTTGGCCGGACGATCATCATCGTTCTCCATGACATCAACTTTGCTGCTCGTTATGCCGACTATATTTGTGCGGCCAAGGATGGACGCATCGTTTCTTTCGGCAGTCCGGAGGAGATCATGCGCGATGAGATCCTTACGCCCATCTTCGAAACACCCATCACTGTTATCGATAGCCCGGATGGGCTGTTGGCCTGTTACCACTAGCTATTAACATTCAGGTGGACTGCCCGACAGCCAGGAAACCGCCCCAGGAAGAGTGCCAAAAAGTGCATCTGCCTGGGGATTTGTTGTTTGTTGGGGGTGTGC
>NZ_KV794826.1:0-315 GCF_001808885.1 Corynebacterium sp. HMSC074E01 | reverse complement strand
TGCCAATGTACTTTTTTGTTGGTTGATTTTATTTGTTTTGGCCGTGTTGTGCCGTATGTGTGGCACGGTTGGTGTATGCCGGATGGCGCTTTTCCTTTTAGCGGCGTCATTGTAAATAACATAAGTTGTTTGGGCATAATTGTTTAAAATCTTCTGACTGGGCCAGCCTCCTTGTATATCCCCGTCGGGTTGGGGGTTGGTTGAAGGATTTTTTCTTTATGTAATTTTTGGATAGCCAGTCCGTGTGGTGTGTTTGCATCATGCGGTGTGGTTTGTCTGTTTGTCTAGGTTTGGGCTTTTCACGGCCTTTTTTGT
>NZ_KV794825.1:0-117927 GCF_001808885.1 Corynebacterium sp. HMSC074E01 | reverse complement strand
AAGAGCGGCGGCGCGGGCTTTGCGTTGTTTACCCGTATAGCGGGTGGGGCCGAAGTAGACCTGGTGCAGGCCTGCAAGCTCGGCAGCATCGGAGGCAGAAGCTCCGAGCGCGCGGAGCTCATCGGGTGTGCCAGGTATATGTTCCACCAGCGCAATCCCCGAGTTGCGTAGGCGGATGTAGGTTTCAATATCCCCCATGGCCACAGAGACTAAACCAGCACCATGTGCCCCGCAACCGGAGGAAGAAACACCCAGCTCAGGGGTGGGGAGACGTCGTTAGTAGAGCGCCGGTTTAATCGCATCCCACGCCGGCTGCAATTGCTTGCCAAACATCACCCAGTCGTGCACCCCGGCGTCGAGGTAGTCGGTGGTGTGGGGGAGGGAGGCGTCGTCAAGCGCGGCGGAAAACTCCTCCGTGCAACGCTTTGAGCCGGCCTCCAACAAGGTTCCGCCAATGCGGTCGTCGAGGGATTTATTGGCGTAGGCCGCCATTTCCTCATCCGACCACGCCCCCGACGCAGCGGAGAGATACAGCGCAGTACCACGCAACCCCGCCGGGTTAGCCACGACGTCATTGCGCACCCAGTCCGCTGAACCGTGCGGGCCCCACATGTTCCGCGGGTTGCCGCCCAGGCTGCCCACCGTCAGGTCAACCGCTCCCTGGCCCACCGTGCTCGTCGTGGAATAGCAGCCGGAAATACCCGCCACCGCATCGAAGAATCCCGGGTGGTTGTTGGCCATCATGACCGCGCCGGACGCGCCCATCGATAGTCCGATGATTCCGCGCTTGCCGTTGTGGTTCAGTTCCGCCTCAACCACCGGCGCGAGCTCCTGCGTGACGAAGGTGTTCCATTTGTGGCGGCCCAGCTTCGGGTCATCCTGATTCCAGTCCGTCCACATGGAACCAGCGCCCTGGGAGGGGATGACGATGCTGGCGTCGGAGTCGCCAAAGACGCGCTTCAGATGCCCCTTGGTGATCCAGTTGGAGGTTTCCGGGGAGTCGACACCTTCCAAGAAATACACCACCGGTCCACCGTTGCCGAGGACGACGTCGACGGGAATCTCGCGGCCCATGGATGGCGAGGAGACCAGCCACTTCTCACGGCCGGGCTCATCAGTCGGCGTGCGGGAGACAACGGACGCCGTGCTTATCGACGCATCCACCGGGTACGGATAGCCCTCCTGTTCCGATGTGAACAGATCAGTGAGAAGGTGTGAGGAGGAACCCATGGCGTTGATGATGCTGAACGTTGCGTCCACGCCCCAGCGTGAGGATTGCTCATCGCGGCTAGATTCCTGGTAGGCAGGGGCAGAGGACATGAGAAGTGCGCTGCTCAGAAGCGCAGAGAGAAGTTTCATAGACTGCTACATTAATACAGTTTCCGGTATGCTCGGCGCACATGCTCGGAAAGGATGACACCATGAAGATGGCCCCGCGCCACCGTCAGCAATTGCCACCGCTTCCGATGGTTTCGGCCAAGCTGGGGGAGCGGTTGGCCAGCCACGTGTTCGTGGAGGAAGGCCGGGAGCTGCTTCCGGAGTTGCAGGCCTTCCGCCGCGATATGCACCAGAACCCGGAGGTGGGTTTGCACCTGCCGCGCACGCAGGAGAAGGTGCTCGAAGCTCTTAAAGGGCTACCGTTGGAGATTCATCTCGGCCGTGACCTCAGCTCGATCGTCGCGGTCCTGCGCGGCGGCAAGCGCGGTGAGCGCCCGGTGTCGGTGTTGTTGCGCGCAGACATGGACGCCCTTCCGGTGCGCGAGCAGACGGGCAGTCCCTTTGCTTCGACGAATAACAACATGCACGCCTGCGGCCACGACCTGCACACGGCCGGACTGATTGGCGCGGTGAAAATGCTGTGCCGCCACCGCGAGGAGTTGTTGGGCGACGTCATCTTCATGTTCCAGCCGGGCGAGGAGGGCCCGGGCGGTGCGCAGCCGATGATCGATGAGGGCGTGCTCGACGCCGCCGGCCGCCGCCCGATTGCCGCTTACGGTTTGCACGTCGGACCGCAGGATCGGGGCACCTTCCACCACATCGCCGGCCCGATGATGGCCTCCTCCTCGAACCTGGGTATCACCGTCTACGGCAAGGGCGGGCATGGCTCGCGCCCGCACGATGCGATCGATCCGGTTGCGGCTCTGGCGGAGATTCAGGTGGCGCTGCAGGTGGCGCTGACCCGGCGTTTCGATGCGAACTCGCCGATTGTTATCACGGTGACCAACCTGCGCGCGGGCGACGGCGCGGTCAACGTCATCCCGGACAAGGCGGAGCTGGGAGCGACGGTACGCGTGCTTCGCGACGAACACATCGACGCCGTGCGCCAGATGATCATCGAAGTCTCCAGCTCTGTGGCGGCCTCGCATCGTTGTACCGCGAAGGTGGACTTTGAGGTCCTGTATTCGGCGACGAAGACGTCACCGCGCGAGGATCAATTCGCGGCATCGCTGTGGGCCGGGATGTTTGGTGCGGAAAACGTGCTCACCATGGACACCCCGATGATGGCTTCGGAAGATTTTGGCGCGGTGCTCGCCCAGGTTCCGGGCACGTTCATGTGGTTCGGTACGGGAGATCAGCACACCCCGGAGCACATGCGCGAGTGGAACCACTCACCGCAGGTGCGCTTCGATGATTCCGTCCTGGGAGACCAAGCCGCAGCCTTGGCGGCGGTGGCTTTTGAGCGCCTCGCCGCCGAGGATGCGCACCCCTCGCCGGCCACGAAGGCTATGCGTGCGCCGGTGCAGGATGCGCAGCCGCCTTCTTCCGCAGCGCAATAGTGCCCCAGATGGTGGCTACCCATTCGGCTAGCACGATGACCATGCCGGCGAGGAGGGGCCAGATGGCGGCGTCGAACGCAGTGCTTAACGACGGGAAGAGGTTCTTTGTGGTGTGCACCGCGATGGCGATAATGAGCCAGCGCACCGGCTGCTTCTGGGATAGACCGTAGGCGCTGAGCCCAGCGAACAGCGAGTGGGAGAGCGGGTTGGACGCCAGGCGAATGACCACCGCCGCGATTACACCGGAGCTATCCGAGTCGAGGTTGTCCGCCGTCATGCGCGCGAAGGCGGTGGCGTCCTCACCCACAGTGAAGCCGATCCCCACGGCCACGCCCACGAAGACGTAGTCGAGCCAACTGCGGGGCCGGATGACGCAGGTGCAGATAAGCAACACACCGAGGAACTTGAGCACTTCCTCGATGAGCGGCGCATACCCCGCAGCGCCCAGCCAGTCCAAGCCAACGCGGGCGAGAAGGTGAGTCATGTTGGTATTGAGTTCCACCGCGAGCCCGGAGACAGCAAAGCCCCACACCACGCCGTGCGCAATTCCTGGGCGGCGGCGCAGGAAGAACAGCGCGAGGGAGACGAGTACGGCGGCGAAGGCCACCGCAGTCAGCGCGCTGGCGGGCAGAAAGGGTTCATGGGTGTAGTGAACAACGGTCACCCCCAACGCGCCGAGGGTCAGCAGGTAGTACAGGTACTTCATGCGTCCTCCGGCTGCACGCGGTCGGCGAAGTCACTTGCCTTCGGTCCGTAGATGTGGAGGAAGGAGATGGTGTTGTTGTGCCGCTGAGACAGCGTGATGCCGTCGCCGTCCTCGACGCGGTAGAGCTCGGCAGCCTGGGTGGTGATTGGGGCGTCGGTCAGCGCGCTGGTCCCGTTGAAGGAGCGGTGCTGGCGCGGCAGGTAGGTCTCGACTTCGTGGGAGGAGCTGCCTTCCTCAGAAATGATGGTCGCGCTCCCGCAGTTCCAGGTCTGCGAGGAAGCGTACGGATCCTCCGGGCATTCAAGCCCCGGGATACCGCGCACGGGGGTGGTGTCGGGAGTGGGGTCGGGGAGGAGGGCGTCGGCAAGCGGTACTGCGGCGAGGACGCCGATGCAGGAATAAATTAGTGTGTTTCTCATGCTTTTGACCCTACGAACTGCGGGTTTGCGCCGGTATCCTCCGCAGGGAGGATTTTGCGGAGCTTTACGATGCTGACAATCGTGGTGACCCACAGGCAGATGAGGATGAGGAAGGTGGGGAAGATGGGCCATAGGGCGTCGTCAAACGCGGTAGAGATAGACGGGCCGAAATTAGCCGTGAAGTGCACCGCCATGGCGATGAGCAACCAGCGCACCGGTTGCCGGCGGGAGAGCCCGTAAGCCGCGATTGCGGTGAAGAAGGAATGCATGAGCGGGTTCGCGATGAATCGGGCAAGGAGCCCCAGAAGCGTTCCCTTGAGATCAGAATCGAGGTTCTCCAGTGTCATGTTGGCGTAGTAGATGGCGTTCTCGGTCACGCTAAAGCCCATGCCCACGGCCACGCCGACGAAGACGTAGTCCGCCCAGTGGCGCGGCCGGATGACGCAGGTGCAGATGAAGACGACGCCGAGGAATTTAAGGACTTCCTCGTTAAGCGGGGCGATTCCAGCGATGACCAGCCAGTCCGGGACCGTACGGATGAGGAGGTGGTTCATGTGCTCGTTGAGCTGGCCGGCGACAGTGGAGACCGCAATACCCCACACCACCCCGTGCGCAATGCCCGGGTGCTTGCGCAGAATCAGCAGCGTGAGACCGATTGCCACGGCCGCGTACAACACTGCGGCGAGCGCGCTGGTAGTGACGAAAGCGCCGTGGGAGAAATTATAAGCGGTGAACACCAGTCCGGCGGCGGTGAGCAGTTCGTACAAAGTCTGTGTTCTTCTCATGCGGTTTAGGTTATGAACCGCGCCCGGGGTGCCGGTATCCTCCGCAGGGAGGATTTTCCGGAACGCAGGGAGAACTATCGTGGCAACCATGACGAGAAAGACGCGACCACTGTGGATCACGGTGCTGCTCATTCTGCTCTGCGTGGTGGCGGATTTGGCGGCATGGATCCCCCATATCGAAAACTTCGAGGGGACGGATCAGGAAGCCCTTGTTTTGGGCTTGATGGGTCTATTTAGCTTCGCCACGTGGATTCTGCTGCCCTTCGCCCTGCACCACTCACGGCGGGAGCGCAACATCCACGAGGAGTACCCCGGCCACCCGGTGGTGCTGGTTGCGGCTCTGCTCGTCCTGGTACTAGGCGGGTTTCGCCCATTGTCGCTGTCAGTGCTGGTGGTGTTGATTTCAATCATCTCGCGCGGCCGATTGCGGTGGTCCCTGGCGGGGACGGCGGTCTTCGTGGCCTCGTGTGTGACCGTTATCTCTGTGCCTTACATTCGGATGAACATCTTCGATCCCTTTGGTTACGTGTTTTATGAAAGCCTCTTTCTTATCGTTGCCTGGATTACGGGCTCGGTGCGCGCGCAGCGCCGCCAGCGCGAGGTCACGCTGGTGAGCCTGGCTGAGCTCAACGAGGACCAGCTGCGCTCGCGCGAGGAGCGCGCCCGTCTGGAGGAGCGCAACCGCATTGCGCGCGATATCCACGATTCCCTCTCGCACCGCCTCAGCCTCATCTCCGTGTACGCGGGTGGCCTGAGCTACCGCAAGGACGCCGACCCGGAGCGGGTCGCCGAGGCGGCAGACACCATCCAGACGGAGGCGAAGGCCGCCGTGGAGGACCTGCGCGGGGTGATCAAGGCGCTGCGCGTGGATGACCGCGTGGATCCGCGCGCGAGCATCGAGGAGCACATCGGGCGCGCCCGCGCGGCGGGGACGAAGGTGCGCTATAAGAAGGGGGATGTCGATAAGCTGAGTACCCTTGCCGCTCACACGCTGGGCCGCGCCGTGCAGGAGGGGCTGACCAACGCGCGCAAGTACGCGCCGGGGAAGAAGGTGACGCTCACCGTGGAGAACGAGGAGGATAAGGTGCGGGTGACCATGCAGAATAAGAAGGTGGCGGAGCAGCCAGAGTCCGGTGGCGGCAACGGCCTGCTGGGGTTGGAGGAGCGCGCCCGGCTGGCGGGAGGCACCTTCACAGTGCTTGACGACGCCTCCACCTTCACCTGGGTCCTCGAGCTACCGGAGGAGGCACACGCGTAATGATTTCAGTGGTGTTGGTTGATGATGAACAAGCGCTGCGGCGCGGTATCCGCTTCATCTTGGAGGGTGCGTCGGACATCGAGGTGGTGGCCGAGGCCAGCAATGGCCGCGACGGCGTGGCGCGCGTGACGGATCTGCGGCCCGATGTTGTCCTCATGGATATCCGCATGCCCGTCATGGACGGCATCGAGGCGGCAGGGCAGCTGCGCGCAAGTGCTCCGGATATACCGGTGGTCATGCTCACCGCTTTTGACACCGACGAGTTCATCGTGGATGCGCTGCATGCTGGGGCAATGGGCTTTTTGCTCAAGACCATCGAGCCGGAGGGCCTGGTCTCTGCGGTTCGGGCCGCTGCCACGGGGCAGCAGCTCCTGAGCCCGCAGGCCCTGAAGAACCTCCTGGCGCTCAAGCGTCCCGAGCCAGCGTCGGCAGAGGTGGAGGTGGTTGAGCCCTGCCCGCTAGAGGGCCTAAGCCGGCGCGAGAACGAAGTGGCACAACTCGTGGCCCAAGGTTTGGATAACCAAGAGATTGCCGGACAGCTCTACGTCTCCGTGACCACGGTGAAGACACACATCAAGCACATCTTGGACAAACTGGGCGGTACCAATCGGGTGCACATTGCGATCGCGGTGTTGGAATCGCGTTAGCGTCGGCGGAGGAAGGCGGAAAAGATGCCGATGATAGCGATGACGACCACGATGGCAGAGGCCGCCGGCCAGTATTGGGGGTAGTACTTGAGCGTATAGCCGAAGACCTGGCTGTCGTTGAACTGTTGGGCCAGTGCGATGGGCATCCACCACAGCTTCGTGAGAGTCAGGACCGCGCCGAGGAGGCCGGTGATAAAGCGGCGGGTACTGCGCAGGAAGAAGCTGGCCGCCACGAGGAGAACACCAACAATCGTGAGTGCGAAAAGCAGAGGCGTATCCACGGCGAGCGGCGAGCCATTAATGAGGAACTCGTGGTCCACTTCGTGCTGTTCGATAAGGGTATAGCCGTCAAGGACGACGTCGTCTGGGAGCCCCATTTACTTCTCCTTCTGCTCAGCGCTCGGGTCGTAGCCGTCGGCCCAGGTATCGGTGTCGAAATCGTAGTCGACGTTCTCACCCTTTTCATCGGTGCGCTGGTACCAGTCCGTATAGCGGTGCGCTGAGGAGTCGAAGTCGGAGCCGGCACCGCGGCCGTCATCGGCGTGCTCGATGGATAGCTCGAAGTCATCGCCGTGCTCCTCGATGCCACGCACGACGGCGTTTTCTACCGCGGCGCGCGCGTAGGCGCGGCGGATGAATACCGGGTCGGAGCGCAGGTCCTTGATGAAGGCCACCATCATGACCAGCAGCACGATGCAGAAGGGTAGCGCCGAGAGGATGGTCAGGTTCTGCAGGCCGGTGAGTACGTCTTCGCCGCCGGTCAGCAGCATGACAACAGCGATGCCCATCATGCACAGGCCCCAGAAAATGACGATGATCTTGTTCGGGGCGGGATTGCCCTTGGAGGACATGGTTCCCATGATGACCGAAGCGGAATCCGCAGAGGTGATGAAGAAGACCGCCAGAACGGTGATCAGGATGAAGGGCGTGATGCTGCTCAGCGGCAGGTTGTCGAACATGGCGAAAAGAACCTGCTCGCCGGAGGCCGAGCCATCAAAGTTGGGTAGTTCTTCGCGCTGGAAGGTAATGGCCGTGCCGCCGAAGATGGTGAAGGCCGAAATGAGGATGAGGGAGGGGGCGAAGACGGTGACGGCTGTGAATTCGCGCAGCGTGCGGCCGCGGGAGATGCGGGCCACGAACATGCCGACGAACGGCGTCCACGCAATCCACCAGGCCCAGTAGAAGGCGGTCCAGTAGGACTGGAACTCGATGGTCTCATCGCCCCAGGGGGATAGGCCTTTGGCCATCATCGGTAAAAGTTGGTCGATGTAGGTGACGATGCCGGAGGGCACGAGGTTAAGCAGGAGCAAGGTCGGACCGGTGAAGAAGGCAAAAATGACCAAGCCCAGCGTCAGCGTGATGTTGAAATTGGAGAGGTAGCGCACACCGCGGGAGACACCCGAGACCGCCGAGATGATGAAACCGCAGCCGAGAACAGCGATGATTACGATGAGCACGGAGTTGGTCAACGGGCCGGCGCCGCGGATGATGGAGACGCCTTGGCCGATCTGGATGGCGGAAAGCCCCAGCGTGGCGGCGGTGCCGAAGAGCGTGGCGACGAGAGCGAGGACGTCGATAAGCTTGCCCAGTGGGCCGTCGGTATCGCGGGACCCAAACAGCGGCTTGAAAATCGAAGACACCAGCGGAACGCGCCCGCGGCGGTAGGAAGAATAAGCGATTGCCCCGCCGACGAGGGCATAGGCAGCCCAGGGCGAGATTCCCCAGTGGTAGTGCGCCTGGGCCATGGCCTGGTGCAGGGCCTCGACGCTGTTGCCGTCGACCGTGTGGGGCGGCGGCGTGATGTAGTGCGAGAGCGGCTCCGAAGGACCATAGAAGAAGATACCGACGCCGATGCCAGCACCAAACATCATGGCAACCCAGCTGAACCAGCCAAACTCGGGTTCTTCATCATCGGTGCCGAGCTTGATGCGCCCTAGCCGGGAGCAGCCGATGTAGAGCATGGTCGCCACGGCCAGCATCATGGTGATGTTAAGCAACCATCCGGCGTTGGTGATGGCCCAGGAAAAGGCAGCGGAAGATGCCGCCGAGACGGACTCTGGTGAGCTAATGCCCCAGATGATGAAAGCTACGACGAACGTGGCCGTGCTGAAGAAAGTGATTTTATCGAGCCTGAAAGCGTTGCGCTGATCCTCCACACCGATACCGGGGACCAAGCCGGGGTGCATGTCGTGAGGATAGATGCCAACGGGTGGACCTGTAGATTTTCGAGTGTTCACCCTCACCATTATCGCAGGTGCGCACAATGACAGTGGTGTGAGCTAGGATGAAGGCACTTATTTCTGCGTCGATTGGAATGCCATGTCGCTGCCTAATTTTGATGAGAATGTCCGTGAGCTGGAGGAAGCCTTCGCTTGCTTCGAGCGCGTGGAGGAACACGTGCTCGACCCGAACCTGTTGCTATCGGTGAAATAATTCGCGGACAACCGGGGGTTACCCGTGCTAGGAGATCAGGACCGCATTTCCGCTGCGGTGATCTTTTCAATGAGCGTATCCAACTCCGCGCGGCTGGGCTGCGTGAGCGGGTTGACCACGCAGAAATCTAGGAGGAAGTAGCCGGCCGTTTGCAAGGCGGTGTGGCGCTCCCAGAACTCGCTGATATCGGAGTGATTGGTGGCCAGTGACTGGATGCTGCGGCGTTCCGAGAGCAGCTCGTAGTGCAGGTCGCGGCGCTGTGCCAGCGCCTCCTCCGGGGTCTTAATCAACAGCGCGCCTAGCAGGGCGGCCATTGCCTCGAAGCAGCGCGTTTGCAGGCGGTAGTGGTTGGTCCGCTGAGCGCGTGGCTTCCACAGCCACAAGAAGAGCATGGCCACGATCACGGAGAGCCCAATCTCCGCCATGCGCGAGCCGATGGTGTGGGCCATGTGCTCCGAAGAGTTGCCCATCAGCAGTGCCAGGGGAGTGGAGAAGATGACGCATAGCGCGTAGTTCTTCACCACCAGAATCTCCGCGCAGAACTGGCAGAAGGCCAACGCGAGCACCAACCCCCAGCCGTGCGGGCTGAAAGAGGCAATGAGCGCAAAGACGCACACGCCCAAGACCGAACCCAGCATGCGCTGGATGCCGCGGATTGTTCCCGGCACCCGGTCCGGCCCCCACTGCAAGAGCAGGAGCACCGACACCGCGCCCCAGTCTGGGCGGTTAAGCCCCAGCGCCATGCCAATAAAAGCGGTAGCTAGACCGCCAAGCGCGATCTTTTCCGCCGTGACCACCGCGTGGGAATTGCCCACCGCGGCGCGGTAGAAGCGGTAGCGCATCGTCGGCTTGGTGTGCGGGATGCTGGTGCGGTCCGGGTCCACGTAGGTGGGGGAATCAGACAGCTCATCCGAGTTGCCGCCCACCTGCTTGTGGTGCGCCACGATGCGTTGTTGTGCCGCTAGTGCGCGGTGCACCAAGTCCGCCTGGGCGGGGTGGCGGATGCGGCCGCCGCGGATGACGCCGGCGTCGGCAAGCGCTTGCCACGCCGTGGAAATCGCGGACTGCGCCTGGTGGTGGCGAGCCAGGAAATCGCTATCGGAGTTCACGAAGGCATCGGCGGCCTTTTCCAACGCGGCCACCGCGCGGGTCTCCGGGCCATGCGGATCCCGGAAACGCGGCAGCATGCCTAGCACGTAGCTGGCCGCCACGCCGGCCAGGCTCCACGCGGCCACCTCCCACGGTGAAACCCCGCGCAGCATTGTGGAGCCACCGGCCACCATCACGATGAAGAAGGAACCCGGCGGCGGCAGCCGCAGCGCATTCTGCACGAACGCGCCGATGGTTGCTAGAGCCACCGTAAACACCGCGGACAGCGCCAGCCCATGCACGCCGACGAGGGAACCGGCCGTGGCCGCCAGCGTGAGCAGCCCGCCGGCGGTGAGGATCACGCGGCGTCGCGTGCGGTAGGGGTGCCCCTCGCCATAGATGACGGAGAAGGCGCCGGCGGAAATGAGCAGCACCGCATCCGGGTGGCCCGTTAAAACAGCGATCCCGCCGGGGATAATGATCGCCAATGCCGCGCGCAGGGCACCGGGCCAACGGCGCGCGGAGGTGTTGAAGGCGGTAAAGAGCTGAAGGGCGTTAGGGCGTTGCGGCAGTGGGTGTTCCATATCGGGAGAACACCTTACTCGCTTCGCCGCGCTCGACCAGCCGGCCGTCCTGCAGGACCGCCACCGTGGGGCACAAGTGGCGCACGACGTCGATGTCGTGGGAGACAAAAACCAGCGTCATGTCCTTCGTCACGCGCTGCAGCAGCTCCAGGACCTGGGCCCGAGAGGTGGCGTCCAGCGCCGAGACGGCCTCGTCCGCCAGCAGAATATCCGGCTTGCCTACCACGGCGCGCGCCAGCGAGATGCGCTGGCGCTGCCCGCCGGAGAAGTCCCGCGGATAGCGCTCGAAGCCTTCGATGCCGACCTCCCGCAGCACGGCCTCGGCCTCCTCGCGGGTCCCGCCGCCCTCGGCCACGATCTTCCAAATAGGCATGCGCGGGTTGAGCGAGGCTTTGGGGTCTTGGAAGACCATGTGCACGCGCTTGGCGACGTCCACCGTTCCCGAGGTCGGCTCCGCCAAACCGGTGAGCAGCTTGAGCAGCGTGGATTTGCCGGAGCCGGAGCCGCCGACGATGCCGAGGCGCTCGCCCTCGCGGACGGTGAGGGAGACGTCGTCCAGCGCGGTCACCCCGCGGTAGGTCTTGGTCACGTTTGTGAGCGTGATGACGGGCTCGCCCAAGGTAGGTACGGGTGGTGGGGTGAGATCGGGCGTGGTGACCTCGCCGATGCGCACGACGCGGTCGCACACGCGCTTGACGACGTCCCGGTCATGGCTAATAAACAGCAGCGCGGTGTCCTCGTTGTCCGCGGCTTCCACGATGGTGGTCAGGATTTCTTCCTGGGTGAAGGGATCCAGCGCGGTGGTCGGTTCATCGCAGATGAGGAGCTTGGGGCGGCGGGCCATGGCCATCTCGATGAGTGCGCGCTGGCGCTGCCCGCCGGAGAGCTGGTGCGGGAAGCGGTTGAAGCCGGGCACCTTCATCAGCGGGTCGAGCGCGGTCATGGGTTCCTGGAAGACCATGGCCAGCGGCAACTTGCGCAGATCGCGGTCGCGCATGCCCAGCAGCTCCTGGCCGTTGAGCTTAATGGAGCCGGTGGCCTGCAGGTGATCGGGCAAAAGCCCCATGATGGCCAGGGCAGTCAGGGACTTGCCGCTGCCGGAATCGCCGACGAGGCCGACGCGCTCGCCGGGAGCGATGGAAAAGGAGAGGGGGCCAACGGGGCCCACGCGCAGATCAGTGACGGTCAGCATGGCTTCCTAGCAGGTTGAATCCGAGGACGGTGCCGGCGATGGCCAGCCCGGGCCACAGCGCCTGGAGGGGGTGGGTGGCCAGGAGGGGTTGGGCGTCGTGCAGCATGCGGCCCCACGAAGCCGTCGGCGGGGCAGTACCCAGGCCGAGGTAGGACAGGCCGGCTTCGGCGAGGACGGCCAGCGCAAAGTAGACGGAGGCCTGGATGGCCACGATCCCGCCGAGGTTCGGCAGGACGTGGCGCCACGCGATGAGCGCCGGCGGCACGCGCGAGATGTGGGCGGCGGCGATATAGTCCTGCGTCATGATTTGCAGCGTGCCCGAGCGCGTGACCCGGATGAAGGAGGGGATGCCGGCAATGCCGATGGCGATGGTCGCCGTGAGCGTCGACGAGCCCCACACCGCGCCGGCGACGATGGCCAGCAACAGCGCCGGGAAGGCGAGCAGCAGGTCGGTGGCCGCCATGATGAAGCCACCACCGCGCATCCCGGCGATAATGCCGAGTGGCACGCCGATGAGTGCGGCGATGGCCACCGCCACCACGCCCACCAGCACGGTGATCTGGGCGCCGGCGAGGATGCGGGAGAAGGTATCGCGCCCGAAGCGGTCGGTGCCCATGAGGTGCTCCAGGCTGGGGCCGGCCAGGCGGTCGGGGGAGATGAGGTTCGGGTCATAGGGTGTCCACACCAGGGAGACCAGCGCAAGCAGGATGGTCAGGCCCACCAGGAAATAGCCGGGTTTCATCGCGCCTCCTTCAGCCGCGGGTCGATGACCCGGTAGGCCAGGTCCGTGAGCAGGTTGACGGTCAGGGTGAAGGTCACGAAGACCATGATGAGGGTCTGGACGGTGGTGAGGTCGCGGGTGGAGACGGCGTCGAGAAGCAGAGAGCCCAGACCTGGAATGACGAAGACGTTCTCGATGATCACCGCGCCCACCACCAGGGTGCTCAGCTGCACGCCGGTGACGGTGAGCACGGGCAGGGCGGCGTTGCGCAGGCCGTGGCGGATCAGTGCCCCGGTGCGGGATTCACCCAGGGAGCGGGCGGTGCGGATATAGTCCTTGTCCATTTCCTCGCGGAGGGTGGCGCGCACGTAGCGGGTGAGCATGGCGCCCTGCACCAGTGCCAGCGAGATGACAGGAAGCACGAGGTGGCTCAAACCCTCGCGCGGCAGCTGCCAGCCGTTGGCGGGCAGCCAGCCCAGGTGCACGGAGAACACGGCAACCAGCAGGATACCGACGAGGAAGCTCGGCACCGCAATACCCAGCTGCGTGGCGGCGTTGAGCACGGGGAGCCTAAAGCGGGCCAGCAGGATGCCCATGGGGATAGCCCCGGCTAGTGCGAGGGCGATGGCCAGCCCGATGAGCAACAGCGTGACCTGCGCGCGGTCAACCACGAGCGGGGTGATGTCCTGCTGCGAGGACAGCGAGACGCCGAAGTTGCCGGTCAACAGCCCTTTCATCCACTCCAGGTATTGCACGAGAAGCGGGCGGTCCAGGCCCATGGCGTGGGTCAGCTCCGCCACGGATTCATCAGTGGCGTTGACGCCCAAGGCCACGCGCGCCGGGTTGCCGGGCACGGCCCGCATGAGCAGGAAGATGATGATGGAGGCGGCCCACATGGTGCCGAGGAAGCGCAGGACTCTCATCGCACCCCTCGCAATTCAATGGCATCGGTGATCTGGTTCGGCTGCAGGCCGGTCAGGCCCTCGCGGTAGAGCACGATATTGGGCATATTCATCAAGGTCAGGGCGGGCATATCTTCCATGATCTGGTCCACGGCGCCTGTCATGTCATCCTGTTCCAACAGCGTGCGGGCCCGCGGCGAATCATAGCCGAGGTAATAATCCGGGTTGCCAAAAATCGTGGGGATATCGCGCGGCTCGACGTGGGCGACGAGCGACATCTGATAGTCCTTTGCGCCCATGACTTGGCTCAGCCACACCGCGGGAAACTCCGCGGTCTTGAGCGTGACCTCAAAGCCCATCTCCGTCAGCTGCGAGTAGAGGAACTCGGAGAGCGTTTGGGCATAGGGCAGGCTCGGCACCGTGAGCGTGAGCGGCGTGCCTACTGCTCCGGCCTCCTCCATCAGCGCGCGGGCGCGCGCAGGCTCATAGGGGTAGTAGTCCTTCCCGCTAAACCAGGGGTCAGTGGGCGGGACGGGTGCTCCGCCAGTGTCCTGCGCGCGGCCTTCCCAGAGGATCTCGTTGGCCGCGTGGCGGTCGATTCCATACGCCACGGCGCGGCGCACGCGGGGGTCGTCGAAAGGTGCTGCTTGGTTGTTCATAGACAGCAACACCTCGCCGTTGGTGGTGCCCACGGCGGTTTCGATGGAGTCATCGAGGGTGTCGAGAAGCTCCGGGTTCTGCACGCCCCACACCGCGTCCACCCCGCCGGAGCGCAGGGCGTTAACCGCGGTCAGCGAATCCGGGAAGTAGCGGATGGTGATGTCTTCTTCCGCTGGGGTGCCCCAGTAGTCTGGGCGGGCACGCAGTGCGATGTATTCGTTGGGGGAGAAGCCCGCGACGGCAAAGGGGCCGGTGCCCACCGCTTCGGTGGGAGTGCGCATAGCACCGATGGCGGTGCCCATGGACCATAACCACCCGGCGGAGGGCCGTTTAAGGGTGACGAGGAGCGTGTGATCGTCGACAGCCGTGGCGGATTCCACCACGTCCATCTGGGCGCTAATGCCGTTCGTCCACTCCGTCTTCACCGCGTTGATGGACCACGCGGCGGTGTGCGCGGTGAAAGCCTCGCCGTTGGAGAAGGAAGCCTCACGCAGGTGGAAGGTATAGCGTGTGGACTCGACCTCCCAGGATTCGGCGAGGCCGGGCACAATCTCTCCCTCCGGCGAGATGCGCACCAGGGTCTCGTAGACGTTGCTCATGAGTGCTGCCGGGATGGCGGCTCCGCCGACGGTGGTGAAATCCAGGGAGGTCGCCGGCGTCGTGGTGGCCAGCGTCAGCGCGGCGGAGTCAGAATCAACCACTGCCGTGGAGCCAGCAGTACACGCGCTTAACGACGCCCCCACGACCACCCCCAGCGCACCAATCCAGGCCCTCATCATCCTTCCGACAGCTTGACCTCGAGCGGGGACGTGGTGCCGCGCACGTTCGTCATACCAAGCGTCATTCGGTCCCCGAGGTACAGGATTTCGGTGCACTCGACGGGATGCCCGGAGTGATCCGAAATGTCTAAGTGCAGGCGCCACAGCGGGGTGCCGGGCTCGACATTAAGGGAGCGCGCATCCTCCTCACTGGCGGACGTGAGGGAGAGCTCGCGATTGACGTTGTCGAAGTCCACGCCCTGCTTACGTAGGTGATCGTGGACAGACTCGTTGTCGGCATCGAAGTTGAGGATGTGGCTGCCCACGTCCAGTGGGAAGAACATGCGCTCGATGGCGATGGGCATGCCGTTGGCGCTGCGCACTCGGTGCACAAAGATTACGGGGGAACCTGTCTCTACCCGCAAGAACTCGGCTTCCTGCTCGGAAGCAGGGCAGCGCCCCAGCCACAAGGTGGACGCGCCGGGCTCGAAGCCGCGCTCGCGCAGCCAGTGCGTCACGGAATAAATGGAGTCGAAGGACTCCGAGGTAAAACGGCCGAGGACGACAGAGCGGCGGCCGCGGCCGGAGGAGATGAGGCCTTCCGAGCGCAGTGCCGCGACGGCTTGGCGCACGGGGCCGCGGGAGGAGGAGAATTGCTCGCAGAGCTCGGCCTCGCTGGGCAGGAAATCACCAGGAGAAAGCTTCTTGCTGCGAATGAGGGTGCGCAGGTAATCAGCGATCATGCTGTGTTGCTGTGTACGGCGAAGGGCCACCGAAATTCTCCTCTATGTAGAACAACGCTGTGACGGGCAAAGATGTGCGTACGCGCGCCTGCGCGTGCGCCTACATCTGCCACGCTTGTGCCAGGTTTGCCATATTACCCAACGCTGCCTTGTGGCTTGTGGATTGCAGGGAGATCATGAGCTCATCAGCCTGGGCCAACTTCTGGAAGTCGGTGAGATACTCGTGCACGTGCTCTACATTGCCGACGGCGGAGTACTGCAGCATGGCGATGATCTGCTGGCCCTGAGGGGAGTCGATGATGCGGGCGACGTCGTCGTCGCTGAGCTGCTTGCCGCGGCTGACGAAGGCCTTAACGCGGCGGAAACAGACCTTCTCGAATTCCTCTTCTGCGTTATCCCCGGCGGTGACGTTGACGCCGGCGATGACATAGGGCTCGGGGTGGGCCTCGGAAGGCTGGTAATTCTCGCGGTAATAGGCCGTGGCGGCTTCCAAGTGCTGCGGGGCGAAGTGCGAGGCGAAGGCATAAGGCAGGCCATATTTGGCGGCCAGGGAGGCGCCGAAGAGCGAGGACCCCAGGATGTAGATCGGCACGTTGGTGCCGTGGCCGGGGATGGCCTTCACGCCGGGGATGAGAGATTTGCCGGAAAGGTAGCCCTGCAACTCCTTGACGTCCTCGGGGAAGCGCTCGGCGGCGTTTCTATCGCGGCGCAGGGCGCGGCCCAAGGTCTTCATATCGGTGCCGGGTGCGCGGCCCAGGCCCAAGTCGATGCGGCCGGGGTAGAGCTCGGCGAGGGTGCCGAATTGTTCAGCGATGACATAGGGTGCGTGGTTCGGCAGCATGACGCCGCCGGAGCCCAATCGGATGCGCTCGGTCTTCGCGGCGATGTGGGCGATGAGAACCGCCGGGGCGGAGGAGGAAATAGAGGGCATGTTGTGGTGCTCGGTGTACCACATGCGCTCAAAGCCCAAGGCCTCCGCTTGTTGCGCCAGCTCGACCGACCTGGCCATGGACTGGGAAGGAGATTCCCCCGGGTAGATGGTGCAGAAATCGAGGATGGATAGGGCGGCGCGGGGCGTCATGAACTACTCACTTTTCTTCGACGAGGATGTAGATACAACGTCGATGATAACGCCGATGACGAATGCGAGGAGCGTGGGAACCACCCAGCCCAGGCCAACGTCTTGGCCAGGGGAGAAGCTGAGCGGGGCGCCGAAGGAAGTGGCGGCGGACCACAGCACGGAAACCCACAGTGCCAGGCGGAAGCCCCAGTAGAAGGTGACCCACTTCTTGACTACCGGTTGCAGAAGCGTCAGCGCGATCAGCGAGATAGCCGGCGGGTACAAGAACACGATGAAGGGAACCGCGATGGCAAGCACCGTGTCCAGGCCTTGGAAGGCGAAGGCGATGGACAGCGCGGTAAACAAGCAGGCCCAGAAGTGGTAGTTGGTCTTCGGCACGAGCAGAGCGAAGAACTCCGAGGTGGCGGAAATCAGGCCCACGGCGGTGGTCATGCACGCCAAGATGACGATGGCGGAGAAGACGGCCTGGCCGACGTTGCCCATGGTGAGGTTGGAGGCGTCGGCAAGCAAGGCGGCGCCGGAATCATAGGAGGCGCCATTCGGCATGGTTTGGCCGATCCACGCCAGGCCCAGGTAGATAGCGGCAAGCAGCGCACCGGCGATGACGGCGGACGTGATGGTTCCGCGCAGCAGCGCGCGGTTGGTGGAGAAGCCTTTGGAGCGCAGCGAGGTCACGATGACGATGGAAAAAGCCAGGCCTGCGATGGCGTCCATCGTGTTGTAGCCCTCGAAGAGGCCCGTGACGAAGGGCGCGGAGGCGTACTCCTCAGTCGGGGCGCCGGGGATGCGGGGATTCGCCACGGTGGCGAGGGTGATGAGTACCGCGAGCAGGATGACCAGCGCCGGGGTGAGGAACTTGCCCAAGGTGTCAATGATGTTGTTGGGGCGCCAAGCCAGTGCCAATGCGATGAGGAAGAAGACGACGTTGAAGGCGCCGTTGGCGAAGGTTCCTTCCCAGCCAAGCAGCGGGGTAATCGCGGTTTCCATGGACACCGCGCCGGTACGCGGCAGGGCATAGAAGGCGCCGATGGCCAGGTAGGCGATGACGGAGAAGGCCACGCCGAAAATCTTGCCGCCGTGGTTTCCGATATCGCGTACGGACTGGCCGGAAATGGCCACCGCGATCACCGCTAAAACCGGCAGAGCTACGCCAGCAGCGAGGAAGCCCAAGGTAGCAGGCCAGAAGTTGGTGCCGGAGGAGACACCGACCTCCGGCGGGAAGATGAGGTTGCCCGCTCCGAAGAACATGGAGAAGAGCATGAGGGAGGCAACGATCACGATGCCGATGGGCGAGCTCGTCTTCGAAGCGGACTGGGCGGGGGCCTGAACGTCATTAATGGACATTTTTCTAAGGATAATGCCCATGACATGAGATGTAAATTTTAGCTAAATGCTTTCTCCAGCCGGTCGAGTGCCTCTTCGAGCAGCTCACGGGAGGTTGCAAAATTAAGACGGGCATGATGCTCGCCGCCCGTACCGAAAGTCACGCCCTCGTTGAGGGCTACCTTGGCGTGCTCGCGCACCCAGGCCGCGGGCTTCGGGTTATCCCCAATGGCGGTCTCGCTAAAGTCCAACCACAGCAGGTAGGTGGCCTGCGGGTGGGAGGTTTTGAGACCCGGAACGCGCTTGGGTAACTCCTCCACCAACCAGTCGCGGGTCTTCTTCAGGTACTCAATCTCCTCGTCAAGGAACTCCCCACCGTGGCGGTAGGCGGCCTCCGCAGCCAAGACACCGAGCGTGCCGGTGCCGTCCTTAGCCACGCCGGTCAGCGAGTTCCAACGCTCGACATCCGCGGTGTTGGAGAAGATCACCTGCGCGCACTTGAGGCCCGCGGTGTTCCACGCCTTGGACGTGGCGGTGACGGTAATAACGCGATCGGACAAGGCACCGAGCGGGATGTGGCGGCCCTCGTAGACCAGCGGGGCGTGGATCTCATCGGAGAGGATGCGGGCATCATACTTATCCGCCAGCTCCACGAGGCCCCGCAGCCAGTCCTCGTCGAAGACGATGCCCAGCGGGTTATAGGGGTGGGAGAGCAGGATGGAGCCGGCGCCGGCCTTAAAGGCGCGCTCGATATCCTCTAGCTCCAGCGAGGTTTCAATCTTCTCGCGCCCGGCGGTCTCCGGCAGCTCCAGCAGCGGCGGGTAGGAGGGGACCGGCACGGCCACGGCACCCTCGGTGAAGTACTGCACCCCGAGCAGCAAGCCGCGCACGACATCCCCGATCCAGAAGACGTGTTCCGGGCGCCAGCCGTAGCGGGATTCATAGAAATCCGCCAGCGCCGCGTTGAGCTCGGAGGCCTTGGGTGCCGGCGTGTAGCCGAAGGACTCGGCGTCGACAGCCTCTTGGATGGCTTCCTTGACCGCCGGCGCGGTGAGGAAGTCTGATTCAGCGATCCACAGAGGAATGATGTCCTCGTCATAGACGGTCCACTTGCGGGTGCCGCGGGCACTAAGTTCTTTCAGGCTAGGGAAATGCATGCGCCCCACCTTACTCGTCGTTGGGCTGCACAAATCCGTATTTTTTCAGCCGCTGGCGGTCGGCGGCGGAGGCGGATTGGGTCAAACGCAGCAGCTCGGCGTAGATGCCACCGGACTGCGCCAGCTCGGCCGGCGAACCAATTTCGGAGATGCGTCCGCGGTCCAGGGTGATGATGGTGTCCACGTCCGCGATGGTGGAGAGGCGGTGCGCGATGATGAGCGTGGTGCGGTTCTTCATGAGCTCGTCCAGACCGGCCTGCACGGCGCGTTCGGCCTTGGTGTCCAGCGCCGAGGTTGCCTCGTCGAGGACGAGGATGGGGGCGTCCTTCAGCATGGCGCGCGCCACGGCCACGCGCTGCTTCTGCCCGCCGGAGAGCTTGAGGCCGCGCTCGCCGATGACGGTGTCGTAGCCATCGGGGAATTCCTCGATGAAGCCGTGTGCATTGGCGCGCTTGGCGACGTCCACGATCTCCTCCATCGTCGCTCCCGGCTTGCCATAAGCGATGTTTTCCCGAATTGTGCCGGAGAAGAGGTAGGACTCCTGGAAGACCACGCCGACCGAGGCGCGCAGGCGCTCCGCTGTAATTTCCGCGGCGTCGTGGCCCAGTACCGTTAGCTTGCCCTCGGTGGGCTGGTAGAGGCCCAACAGGAGGTTGACCAGGGTGGACTTGCCGCCGCCGGACTCGCCAACGAGCGCGACCTTGTGGCCTTCCTGGGCGGCGAAGGTGATATCGGCGACGACCGGCTTATCCGATTCATAGGAGAAGGACACGTCCTCGAAGGCAAAGACCGGGCCTTCCGTGGGGCGCAGCGGTTCAGCCGGGGTGAGGTCGAGCTCCGGCACGTCGGAGGTTTCAGCGGCGGCGACCAGCTGCGGGTTGACCGTGGGCTCTGGGACTTCCTCCATGACCTTGAAATAATCCTTGGAGCCGGCGATGGCGCGCTGGCTGACATCCACGATCCAGCTCATCATGAACACCGGCTGCTTGGCCATATTCACCAGCTGCAGGAGCATGACCATGTCACCGATGGAGAAGTGGCCTTCCAGAGTGCGCCAGAAGATCAGGCCATAGATGCCTAAGAAGATCAGCGCCATGGCCGCGCCGCGCGCGGTGTCCATGGAATGCCACCAGCGCGACTGCGGCTTCGTGGTATCCACCACCGTGCGGTAGTGCGAACCGAAGGAGGCCAGCTCGCGGGCTTCGGCGACGAAAGACTTGGTCACCTTCACCTGTCCGATGACCTCCGCGAAGCGCCCGTTGGCCACGTCAATGTTTTCATTCTTGGTGGCCTCATACTCCTGCCAGCGCTCCGAGGTCAGCGCCGTGAGCCAAGTATAGATGGGGAAGAGTGCGGCCAGCAGGATGGCCAGCGGCCAGTAGTACACCGCGGTGATGACCAGGACTGCCGCAGCCTGGATGAGCATGACGAAGAAGTTATTGGAGAAGGACTGCAGGAACTGCGTGATATTCGCAATCGAGCGGTCCAAGCACGCGATGATGGTGCCGGTGACCTGGTTGTCGTAATAACTCTGCGGCACAGAGAGCAGCTTGGCAAAGTAGCGCGTCGAAAGAATCTGGCGCAGGCGAGAGACCATCACATCGCCGATATAACCGCCGATATTCTTCACCACGTTGCCCAGCGCGTCCGCCACAAAGAGCGCGACGACCCACCACAGGATCGTGCGCAGCGGGCCTCCCGCGACGACGGTATCGGTGGCCTCGCGGAGGATGAAAGGTGTCAGCAGCGACAGAATCGCGGTGACTGACGCGGTGATTAGGACGCCGAGATAGAACGGCCACAGGGCCGAGGCGCTGCGGACGATACGGAGAATAGAGTTCATCGCCGGCCGATGTTACGCCCTTAATAGGAATATCCAACCCGTCGACTAAGGTAGGGGAGAAACCGAAGTCGTGATGGAAAAGGATCCGCGGTGAAGAAGTACCTCCCCCTAGCGTGTGCCCCGCTGTGCCTGGCTGCTCTCTCAGGCTGCAGCATCCTCCAGCCGCCGGACGTGGGCCCGCAGGACAACATCGTGGTCTCCAGCTCGGAGCCGCCGGCCTTTGAGGTCAAGGACGTGGATGCCCACGAGGTCACCTCCAACTTGGCAGCCCCGGTAAAGGACGAGGGCCTCAACGTGGAATTTGAGCTGCAGGGCCTGTACTCCGGCGGTGGCGGAACGGTGCTGACGGTGAAGATTCACAACCTCAACGAGGCGCCGATGCCTGTCGACGCCCTTCCGGAACCCACCCTTGAGCGTGCCGACGGCAACGGCGGCTGGGCCACCGTGGATTCGATTGATGTTGACCCCGCTGTTCACCCGGATGTGGCCGCGCCGGGCCTGGATCACCCGTTGGGCGCCGGTGCTTCCACCAACCTTCAATATGTCTATAACGTTGCCCCAGGCAACCTCTGGAATGCGCGCTTTAGCATTGGCAACGTGCGCTATGTAGGAGACCTCAATCTATGACGGAACTCGTCGTTCTAGCCTCGCCGGAGGGCAATCCCGCAGGCGTAGCCGACAAGGCCGCCGTACACACCGCGGATACACCGCTGCATTTCGCCTTCTCCGCATGGGTTGTGTGCGATGGCCAGCTGCTGCTGACCCGCCGTGCCCTGTCCAAGCTGACCTGGCCCGGCGTGTGGACCAATTCCTTCTGCGGGCACCCGGGGCCGGATGAGGAGACTGCCGACGCCGTCGTCCGTCGCGGCCGCTTCGAGCTCGGTCTGACCGGCACGCCGCGTTTGGTGTTGCCGGACTTTGCTTACCGCGCCGTGGATTCCTCCGGCGTGGTGGAGAATGAAATCTGCCCGGTCTATCTTTTCGAGACCGAAGACGATCCGGCTCCCAACCCGGAGGAGGTTGACTCCTTCGCGTGGGCCCCGGTGCGCGATGTCCTCGCTGCCGTCGATGCCACGCCTTTTGCCTTTAGCCCGTGGATGGTGGAGGAGTTGACCCACGAGCCGCTGCGCGCGGCCCTGTTGGGCTAGCCATTCTGAATGGGGCGGTGGAGCCTTGCGCCTGGATCAGAGCAGGCTGCCATCCTGGGCGAAGGCCGCCGAGATGTAATCCAAGCTGGCATAGGCCACGCGGTTTTCGCCATTGTCCAGGTTGTATTCCCAGATGGCGTGCTCAGGGCGGTAGGCCTCGAAGCCGGGCTTTCCGGTGCGCACGAATTCCCGCAACCACTCTGCCAGTGGTGATTCGCCAAAGAGCGGGCGCAGTTCCTCGCAGTGCAGGGCCGGGCTCGAGGAACGAGTGAATTCCATCATCCAGGTCTCACCCGGCGCCTTCTCCGCTACTTCTGCCGCCCAGCGACGGATGATGGAATCGCCCACCATCCGGCCCATCGGGCGCTCCTTGTCCATGTGCTGCGCTACCTGATACCAGGGTGTGAAACCGTTGCGGGGAAAGCCAAAACGCGGGGCCACATAGCGCAGGATGAGGCCGCGGAAAGGGGAGCGGTCAATCTTCTGCGTGGCCGGGATGTTGTAGAACTCGTCGCGGGTGCTGCCGAGGATGAGGGGGACGTCGGCAAGCTGCCCACACTCCAGTGGCGTGGGGCCCAGTGCCATATCGAGGCTGTACTTCTTGCGGAACTTGGCGTAGCCGGCGGCGAGCTCCTCCTGGCTCATCGACGCGAGAGAGGAGCGCGTAATGGGCTTCTTCATCGCCTGGCGCAACGTGGCTTGGCGTTCCTCGAAGGTCTCCCGGGGGAAGCCCGGGGAGAGCGCTATCGCCCGGCGAAAGGCCCCGCGGTAGTGGTCTCGTCGACACAGCCACAGCACGGCGTTGGCGCCGGCGGACTGACCCAGGACGGTGACGTTGGTGGGATCCCCGCCGAAGGATTCGATATTGCGCTGGATCCATTCCAAGCCCAGCTGCAGGTCCTCGATGGCGCGGTAGCGGTTGGGCTCATCATCGCGAAAACGTGCTAGTCCCGGCAGTCCCACGCGGTAGCCCAGCTGCACGTGGACGATGCCCGCCTGCGCGGTGGGCGTGCCTTCGGCCCGGGGATCCTCGTGGGAACCGTGCTCGTAGCGGCCGCCGTGGATGTAGACCAACGTGGGCGCCAGTGACGTGGCGCGGCTGCCGGGTGCGGGGGCGGTGATGGTCAGCGCGACCTTCTCCGGATGCGGGGTGCGTGCGTCCTGGTCACGTGGCGGGGCGGGCTCGGGGTTGTCAAAATCCCCCGGGATATGGGAGTACTCGATGGAGTGGAAATGGGCCACGTCCTCATCGAGATAGCCGGTGATGGTGCCCGCGGGGCAGGTGACGTCGAAAGGTGCGCTGCTCATGGTACACAGGCTACCCTGAGGGCATGGAATGGCTCGTGCAGGCGCCAGTGTGGGCGCAGATGGCGGTGCTCGCCGTCACCGCAGCGCCGGCCGCGACCGTCATGGGCTGGGTGCTGATGTGGGCAATCGACCGGGTGAATTCGTGGCTAGTGCCCGCGACTAGGATGAAGAAACATGACTCCCGATGATCACCGCGAAGGCCTGTGGGACCCCGAGCGCTCACAGCCTTCCCACCGCAAGCGCGCACTACCCAAATCCCGAGTGAGCGTGACCCTCTGGTTGATGATCGCGCTCATCGTTGTGGTGGCTATCGTCGGCGTCGTCCTTTAAAGGGACGGTCTTCCTGATGGGAAGACGCCGCTAGGGGCGCCGTGCTTGCCGACGCCCCCCTGCCCTAGCGCTCGGCGCCGGGCCTCTTCGCCGCCTGTGCGAGGCGCTGGTAGAGCTCCTGCTTCGGCAGATCCTCCAAGAGCACCGGCTTGCCGGCGGTATCGCACAACGGGATGCACCAATTGGGGTACTGGTCTTTCGTCGTGCCCGGCTGGTTCTGTGCGCGCACGTCACCGACCATGTCTACGAGGTTGGTCACCGTCAGCGCCGAGGGGGTTCCCGCAACATAGCGGTGCAGGGCGACGAGCACATCCTCTTCGCTTTCGCGGTTCTCCAACATTCCATAGGCCTGCAGGTTGTCCTTGACCTTTTCCTGCCACGCGCGGTCCTCAGCCTCTTCTTCTGCCACCGGGCGGGTGAGCAGGCCCAGGCGGGCGCGCAGCGCGATGTGGTCGCCACGCAGGAAGGCGAGCGTCGGCGGCAGATCGTGCGTGCCCACCGAGGACATCGCCATGTGGCGGTATTGATCCTGCGGGCGCGGGGTGGGACCGTCTTCGGCATGCTCAAACCAGATGATCGTGGTGCCCAGCACGCCCATATCGCGCAAAGCGTTTTGGACCCACGGTTCCAGGGTGCCGAGGTCTTCGCCCACGAGGACAGCACCGGCGCGCTCAGCCTCCAGCGCGAGGATGCCGAGCATGGCCTCCCAGTCATAAGTCACGTAGGTGCCGTTGAGCGGGGTGGAGTGGCGCGGGATCCAGTACAGGCGGAACAGACCAAGGACGTGGTCGACGCGCAGACCACCAGCATTGCCCAGCATCGTGCGCAGCAAATCACGCCATGGCTCGTAGCCGGCTTCCGCCAGGCGTACCGGGTGCCACGGCGGCTGGGACCAGTCCTGGCCCTGCTGGTTATAGTCATCCGGCGGGGCCCCCACCGAGCACTGCGGGGCGAGGTATTCCGCCAGGTTCACGGCATCAGCACCAGCCGGGTGGATGCCTACGGCCATATCGGTAATGAGCCCGATGCTCATGCCGGCGTCGAGCGCGCGGCGCTGGGCGGCATCCAGCTGCTCATCGCAAAGGAATTGCAGCCAGGAATAGAACTCGGCCAAGTCCCTGACGTCGAGGCTCAGCGCGTGGCGGCGTCCACTGTGACGCGAGAGCTCAGCCTCTGCACACCACAGGGCGAAGCTGCGCAGGCCGCGGCCCTCGCGACGCTGGTACTCGCTGAAGGCGGTGCGGCGCTCTGAGGTCATCCCCTTGCTGAAGAGCTCCTGCAGGACCTGCAGCTTGGCTTCGAAGATGGAATCACGATCAATCTCTTCTGCCGACCGGTTGCGCTCGCGGAACTCGGCGGCGAGCTCGGCGACGTCTTCCTGAAGCTCCGGGCTGAGCTGTTTCAGCTCCGGAATATCCTCGATGCGGATATAGATCGGGTTGATGAAACGCCGAGTGGTGGGCAGATAGGGCGAATCCTCCACCGGTGGAATCGGCTCGCCCGCGTGCAGCGGGTTAATAAGGAGGAAGTCATAATCGGGCGCCAAGGTCTCCGCCAACTCGGCTAGGTCTCCGAAGTCACCCATGCCCCAAGACTTCTCAGAGCGCACCGAATACAGCTGCGCCATCGTGCCTGCTGCGGGGCGGTCGAGGTAGCGATCTGCCGTGCTCAGATGGTTCGGCACCACGATGAGCGGGCACTCGTGCTCGCCGATGCCGGGCGAGGATAAGTGCAGCTTGTGGAAACCTAAGGGCAGGTCCCCGGGGACGTGGAAACTGGCCTCGCCCCACATGGTTCCGGCGACGTCGGCAGCCGGGGCGTCGTTCCGGTCCTGGTAGGTCGGCCGCGTCTCGCCGTTTTCCAGCTCGATGGTAACGGTAACGGGGTCGCCGTCGTGGACGTGGACAACGAAGGATTTTTCGGCGCCTTCGCGGGCCACCACGCAGGGTGGCAGCGGGCGGGAGGCGCGTTCGAGGTAGTCCTCGAACAGGGCTTGAGTTAGCTCCTCATCGTCCGGACGTTCGGAGATAGAGACGCCAAGTGCGCGCAGCGTGTAGGTAATTGTCTCCTCGCTGACGTACACGGGCTGTCCGTTCTGGGCGGTGTACTCGCAGGCCACGCCGTGGCGTTGGGCAAGTTCTTGAAGCAGATCACGGGTAGTCACATCCCCCAATTGTGCCACGCCCTCCCTGCGCGCGGGAGAAATCTGGTTGGTAGAGTGGGCTGGAATTTAATTTTTGTGGGAAAGGACACAACTGTGACTTTGAATGAAGCGCACACCAAAGCGAAATTCGAGATCAAGGACGGCGAAACGTGCCTTACCTCCATGATGGCTACGGCGCACGCCCGCCCACATGGCGTGCTGTTTACCCGTCCGGCGAATTACGAGTGGGTCAACGTCACCGCCAAGGAATTCGTCGAGGAAGTCTACGCGGTGGCCAAGGGGCTCATCGCTTTTGGCGTGGAGCAGGGCGACCGCGTGGCTCTTATTTCTACTACCCGCTACGAGTGGTCCCTGCTGGACTATGCCATCTGGGCGGCCGGTGCGATCTCCGTTCCGGTATACCCCTCTTCGTCGATGTCCCAGGTTCAGTGGATCATTGAGGACTCTGGCGCGATCCTCGCCATCACGGAAACCCGCGAGCACTCCGAGCTGGTCAAGCACCTGAAGCTGCAAGAGGACGGCACCCCGCAGCTACACGGCTCTCCCTCCCAGCTGCGCCGCGTTCTGGAAATCAACTCTTCGGCCATCGATACGCTGAAGTTCGAGGGTCGCGATGTCAGCGACGATACCGTCGACCAGCGCATCGAAGCCACAAGCACTGACGACGTCGCCTCCCTAGTCTACACCTCCGGCACCACCGGGCGCCCCAAGGGCTGCATGCTGACCCACCGCAACTGGCTAGCAGAGGCCCGCGGGTTGCTGACCAACCCGATTGGCGCCATCGCCGTGCCGGGCGCACATGTCCTGACCTTCCTGCCGCTGGCGCACGTCTTCAGCCGCGCAGTGTCGCTGGCGGTCACCATCGGCGGTGCCTCCCAGAACCACTGGTCCGACTTCAGCACCATCACCGTTGAATTCGCTCGTTCCCGCCCGAACCTGATCCTGGGTGTGCCACGCGTGTTTGAGAAGGTGCGCAATGGTGCCTCCGCCAAGGCGCATGGTTCCTCCGCGTTTAAGGGCGCGATCTTCGACCGCGCGGAGAAGGTTGCTATCGAGTACTCCAAGGCGCTGGACACCCCGGAGGGCCCCAACCGAGTCCTCAAGGCCAAGCACAAGGCCTTTGACAAGCTGGTCTATTCCGCCATCCGCCAGGCAATGGGCGGCGAGGTCAAGTACTGCATCTCCGGTGGTTCGGCCATCTCGCAAGACTTGCTGCACTGGTACCGCGGCATCGGCGTGACCATCTACGAGGGCTATGGACTTACGGAGACCGCAGCGGCCGCCGCCGTGGACTTCGTGGATCAGTCCATCGGCACCGTCGGCCCGCCGCTGGGCGGCACGACGATGCGCATTAACGAGGACGGCGAGATCCTGATCAAGGGCGATATCGTCTTCAAGGGCTACTGGCAGAACCCGGAGGCCACCGAGAACGCCCTGCAGGACGGCTGGTACAACACCGGTGACCTAGGGGAGATCGATGAGGATGGCAAGCTCGTCATCACTGGCCGTAAGAAGGACCTCATTGTCACTGCGGGCGGCAAGAATGTCTCGCCTGGCCCGATGGAGGACATCCTGCGCTCCCACCCGTTGATTTCCCAGGCCATGGTGGTCGGTGACGGCAAGCCATTCGTCGGTGTGCTGCTCACCCTGGATGAGGACGCGCTCAAGCGCTGGAAGGCCGATCACAACATCTCCGCAGCCAAGGGTATGCGTGAGGTGGCGGCTGATCCGGCACTGCGCGCGGATATTCAGGACGCCATCAACCAGGTCAACGCCACCGTCTCCCACGCGGAGGGCATTAAGAAGTTCGTCATTCTGGACCAGGACCTCACCGAGGAAAGCAACGAGCTAACCCCCACGATGAAGGTCAAGCGCTATGTCGTGGCGCAGCGCTACGCAGCGGATATCGAGCGCCTCTACGCCGGCAAGAAATAAGGCTGGATGGAGTCTGTGAATTCCTTCGGAGTGTCGCGCAGCCGAATGCGAGGATCTCTAATAGAGTCAGCGGGGTCAGAAAAACTCTAAACCTCAACTAGAGGTTCTCGCGGAAAGGGCAGCCTATGCACAAGATCGCAGCCGAGCTGCGCCACCGTGAGCTGACCCAAGAAATCTATAACATCGGCGACGAAGTCGTTGACTACATCGAGCACCTCATCGAGGCCATCGAGGACTGGGACGATGAACTCGCCCTCGACTGCCTGGCCGAGCTGGGGGACATCGTCGAAGACGCCCGCGTGGATTCCGGGCGTTGTGTCGGCGAGCTCATCGGCCTGCGCCACGCGTTGGTCTCCGGGCTGAAGTCCGGCACCATCTCCGCTGCTTCCTCCGGTGACAATGATGTCGAGGAGCCAAAGCAGCTCACCGCCCGCGCACTTGCTGAAGGCCTGCCCATCTCCGGCCCGCCCGTCGTGGTTTCGGAGCTGGCGGAAACCCTGCGCGGGCGCACCGCCGCGGTGGCCGCTTACTTGCGCGAGTTGGTCGAGTACGTGCTGGCGCAAACCGACGCCGTGGCCCGCAACCTCGATGTGGTCTCCCTGCCGAACCTGTACAAGCGCGCGGGTGAATCTTCACTCATCGCAGTGCAGGCTTGGCGCCACACCGTCGTGGAAGCGCACCCCGCTTACGTGCGCACCATGCGCGGGCATAACCCGCCGTCCTTCTTGGAGGAGCGCGCGCGTATCGACGCCGTCGTTGCCCGTGTGCGCGCCAAGCGTCAGAAGAAGGCCGCCACGACCGCCTAGTCGCCGCATCACAGACTTCCTTGTTGCCAACACACAAGGATTACTTAAGAAGAGCGCCGCCGAGATTCCCTCTCTCGGTGGCGCTCTTCGTTGCTTTACGTGCCACGCTTAGCGCGTTCGCGCTAAGCCCCCGGGTTCTTGGTGGCCGGCACGGCCTGGTCCAGCTGCTCGGTAATCTGCGGCCACAGCTGGCCCATGATGTCATCCCAGGTGAGGATCCACACTGTCTTGTCCTTGGTGGGCTTGCCCACGACCACGAGCTGCTCATTGCGGGCGCGCATCTGGTCCAGAGTCTTCTGCACGGTGGAGGAGGAGCCCACCGCCAGCGCGGGGCGGGAGAAATCCAGCACCGGGGTATCCGGCTCCGCCAGCAAGGTATCGCGCACGTGGACGATACGCGGGATGCGTGAGGCACGAGGGTAGACCAGCACGCGCATGATGGACTTGCGCACCACGAGCTCGTGGAGCTCGGCCACGGTGGCATTGGAGGAAAGCGGCAGGATTTCCGAACCATGCTCGCGGGCCAACTGGGCCGCGGTGGAGGCTTCCAGCTCGATAACGCCGGTGATCTGGTTGGCGGAGTCGTCGTCAAGCGTGCCCGTCAGGCGCGAGTGCTCGACCAGGTGGCGCAGGGTCTCGGCGTCATAGCCGGCCGCGCCAGCGCGGTCGACGGGCTCCTCACCGGTCATGCGCACCAGCTTGTTCGCCATCTTGTTGATCCAGATCAGCAGCGGACGGAAGAGCCAGATGAAGCCGCGGGCGGGCACCGCGATGAGCTGTAGGGCCGTCTCCGGGTGGGCGATGGCCCAGGACTTAGGCGCCATCTCACCGATAACCAGGTGCAGGAAGGTCACCACGAAAAGGGCTAGCAGGAAGGAGATGATGTCAGCAACGCCCAGCGGCAGGCCGAGGGCCTCCAGCGGGCTCATCAGCAGGTGATGGACCCAAGGTTTGGTCACGGCACCGAGGACGAAGGTCGCGGCGGTAATGCCCAGCTGAGCGCCAGCCAGCATGATGGTCAGTTCATTGAGCGAGCGCAGGCCCGCGCGCGAGGCCGCCGAGGATTCCGCGGTCTCCTCCAAGCGGTTGCGGCGCGCGCCCATGAGGGAGAACTCGATGACCACGAAGAACGCGGAAGCAGCAATGATGAGAACAGTGATAAGGAGGTTGAACCACCAGGTATCAGTCATTAGTCATCCTCTCCTTCCGGAAATTCCTCCACCAGCTCGAGCGCCAGGACGGAGGGTACGTGGCGGTCGATTTCCTCGACGCGCACGTTGAGGGTGCGGATGGGGGCTTCGTCGCCGTCGACCCAATCTTCCGGTTCGGCCTCTAGCTCGATGGAGAGTTCTTCGCCCTCTTCCGGCAGCGTGCCGGAATGCGCGATGAGCAGGCCGGCGACGGTTTCGAAATCGCCCTCCGGCAGGTCGTGGCCGATGGCGCGCTCGACCTCGTCGATGGGGGTGTCGCCGTCGACGATCCAGTGGGTGTCGTCCTGCTCAGTGATTTCCTCGGTCTCTTCGAGGTCGTGCTCATCGGTGACATCGCCGAGGATTTCCTCGGCCAAATCCTCCATGGTCACGATGCCCACGAAGCCGCCGTATTCGTCGATGACACAGGCGAGTTTCTCGTCGGCGTCGCGAAGCTCTGTGACGACGTCGGGAAGCGGCATGAGCTCCGGCACCACCACGGGTTCCTTCATGATCTCGCGTGCCGGGGTGGCCAGGGGCAGTTCGCTGCCCAGCACATCGTAGAGGTGCACCACGCCGATGGGATTGTGCTCATCGTCGATGATCGGGTAGCGGGTGTGGTTCTCCGACATCATCTCGCGCACCTCGCCGATGGTGGTCTCGGGCTCGATGACATCCACGCGCGAGCGCGGAATCATGGCGTGCTCCACATCATGCTCGGGGAAGTCGAGGAGACGGTCGAGGACCAGGTAGGTGTCCTCATCCAAGTCGCCGGCCTCGTGGGAGGCATCCACGATGGATTCCAGGTCATCGGTGGTGGCAGATGAATCGACATCCTCCACCGGCTCGATTCCGAAGACCTTGAGCAGGGCATTGGAGGAGTACTCAAAGAAGTGGATGAGCCAGCCGAAGATCTTGAGGTACCACATCGTCGATGCGGATAACCACAGCGCTGACTTCATGGGTGCTGCAATGGTGTAGTTCTTGGGGAAGAGCTCGGCGAAGAGCATCGTGAGAACCGTCGACACCGCCAGCGCGGTCACCGTGCCGATGGCAACGGACACGCCCGTGGGCACGCCCACACCACCGAGCAGCTGGCCTAGGCCTTGGCCCACGAGGGGCTCGGCCACATAACCAATGAGCAGGCCCGTAATCGTGATACCCAGCTGCGCGCCGGAGAGCATGAAGGAGGTCTTTTGGGTGATCTTTAAGGCGCGCTCCGCAGGCTTATCCCCAGTCGCAGCGCGCTGGCGCAGCTGCGTGCGGTCCACCGACATGAAGGCGAATTCCTGCGCCACGAAGTAGGCGTTGGCCACGATAATGAGAGCGATGACGGCGAAACCCGCCACAATCATCAGGATGGCAGATAACACGGCTTACCCCACCGCCTTACGTCGGCGGCGGGGACATCGACTCGGAGGTTCCACTTAAAAGAGGCCTTTCTTCACTATCGGGGTTGCAAATCTGCTCTACAGACTACCGCTTCAACGGTTTTGTCGGTTACTTTGTTCCCCATGGATCCCTTTGGTCTCTACATTCACGTTCCTTTCTGCGCTTCGCGCTGCGGCTACTGCGACTTCAACACCTATACGCCGGGTGAGCTGGGAGGGGACCTGACCAACGATTATCTCTCAGCCTTGGAAAAAGAGCTGGAGATGGCGGCGGCCCAGGTGGGCCGCGAAGCCGAGACCGTTTTTATTGGTGGCGGCACGCCGAGCTTGTTGGGGGCCGAGGGCCTGGGCCGTGTCTTGTCGAAGGTTCGTGATACCTTCGGCCTCGCCCCGGGCGCGGAGGTCACCACGGAATCCAACCCGGAATCCACCTCGCCGGAGTATTTCGCCGGGCTTCTCGACGCCGGCTTCACCCGCCTCTCCCTGGGCATGCAATCCGCCTCACCGGGGGTGCTCGCAGTGCTGGAGCGAGCCCACACGCCGGGCCGCGCCTTCGATGCGGCACGCGAAGCCATCGCCGCGGGCTTTGAGCACGTCAACCTGGACATGATTTATGGCACGCCGACAGAAGAAGACGCGGACGTTGCTCTGACTCTGGAGCGCGCACTGGAGACGGGAGTGGACCACATCAGTGCCTATTCGCTCATCGTGGAAGATGGCACGCGTATGGCCCGCAAGGTGTCTAAGGGCCTGCTTCCGGCCCCGGATGAGGACGTGCTGGCCCGGCGCTATGAGATGATCTCATCCACCCTCGAAGCCGAAGGCTTTGAGTGGTACGAGGTCTCCAACTGGGCCAAGCCGGGCGGGGAGTGCCAGCACAATCGCATCTACTGGGTCGATGGCAATTGGTGGGGCGCGGGCCCGGGCGCGCATTCGCACTTGGGCAACGAGCGCTTCTTCAATGTGAAAAACCCGCGGACCTACATCAAGGCCGTGGGCGAGGGGGAGCTGCCCATCAAGGAGCGGGAGGAGCTCAGCGCCGCCGACCGCCACACCGAGCGCATCATGCTGGGCCTGCGTCTGCGCGAGGGCATCCCGGCGTCCTGGCTCGCGCCCGCTGCCGAGCCTGTGGCCGCGCGTTTCATCGAGCGCGGCTTGCTTGAGCGCGCCGGCGACCACCTCCGCGTGACCAAGGCGGGCCGCCTGCTCGCGGACGGCATCATCACCGACCTCCTCGTCGCCGAAGATACCGCCGAAGACATAGCCCGCTAGAACGGATAGCCTTAAAGACATGTCCAGCTCCACCGATGCCCGCCGCCAAGAGGTCCTGCGCGCCATCGTCGCGGACTACATCGCCTCGCAATCGCCCGTCGGCTCCAAGGCCCTGCTCGAGCGCTACCAGCTGGGCGTGTCCTCGGCGACGATTCGCAATGACATGGCCGTGCTCGAAGCCGAAGGCCTCATCGCCCAAGAGCACGCCAGCTCCGGGCGCGTGCCCACGCAGAAGGGCTACCGCCAGTTCGTCGATACGCTGCACGATGTTAAGCCGCTTTCCAAGGCCGAGCGCCGCGCCATGCTCACCTTCCTCGAGGGCGGCGTGGATTTGGAAGACGTGCTGCGCCGCTCTGTCCAGCTGTTGGCCCAGGTAACTAAGCAAGCGGCCGTGGTGCAGATGCCTAACCTCAAGGTCTCCCGCGTGAAGCACTGCGAGGTCGTGGCACTCTCACCGGTGCGTCTGCTCTTGGTGTTGATTACGGATAATGGGCGCGTCGATCAGCGCAATGTGGAGCTCGATGATGTCATCGACCCCGAGCAGACCCACCGCCTGCGCGATATCCTCAACACCGCCCTGGAGGGCAAGACGCTCACGGAAGCCTCGGTGGAGCTGGCCGCGCTTGTCGACGACTCCCCGGCCGATATCCGCCCCCATCTTCTCAAGGCCGCGACGACGCTGATTGAGACCCTCGTGGAGCAGCCCTCCGATCGCCTGATCATGGCGGGCACCTCCAACCTCACCCGCGTGGCCCTGACCGAGGGTTTGCCCTCTATCATCGAGGCTCTTGAAGAGCAGGTCGTGGTGCTGAAATTGCTGGCCCGCGTGCCGGATTTGGGCAATGTTTCAGTCTCCATCGGCGAGGAGAACGAAGCCGATGAGCTGCGCCAAACCTCCGTCGTGGCTACGCGCTATGGTTTCGGCACCGGCTCGGAGGCAGCTGCACTCGGCGGGCTCGGTGTGGTGGGGCCGACGTATATGGATTACTCGGGAACAATCTCCAAGGTCTCTGCCGTTGCACGCTATGTGAGTGAAATTCTGGCGGGCGAGTAAGCTGGCCCGTCGGATTAGATTTAGTATCAACGAGAAATAGAAGGATGACAGTACGTGGCTCGTGACTACTACGGCATTCTTGGTGTAGAAAAGTCGGCGTCCGACGCCGAGATTAAGAAGGCCTACCGCAAGCTGGCGCGCAAGTACCACCCGGACGTGAACCCGGGCGATGAGGAGGCCGCGGAGAAGTTCCGCGAGGCTTCCCTTGCACAGGAGGTTCTGCTGGATCCGCAGAAGCGCCGGGTTGTGGACATGGGTGGTGACCCCATGGAGGAGCGCGCGGCCCAGGGCGGCGGCTTTGGTGGTTTCGGTGGCGGCGGCCTCGGGGATATCTTCGCCGAGTTCTTCGGCGGGGGAGCGGCCTCCCGCGGCCCGCGTTCCCGCGTGCAGCCGGGCGATGATGCGCTCCTGCGCACCACCATTACTCTTGAGGAGGCCTATAGCGGCGTCAAGCAGCAGGTCAAGGTCGATACTGCCGTGGTCTGTGACCGCTGTGAGGGCTCCGGTTCTGAGTCCAAGGCCAAGCCGGTGACCTGTGATCACTGCGGCGGCATGGGCCAGGTTCAGGAGGTCCAGCGCAGCATGCTGGGCAACATGATGACCACCCGCGATTGCCCGAAGTGCTACGGCTTCGGTGAAGTAGTCACCGACCCTTGTGGCCACTGTGGCGGCGATGGCCGCGTGCGCAAGCGCCGCGATATTACGGTGAATATCCCCGCCGGCATTGGTGATGGCATGCGCATCCGCATGGCTTCCCAGGGCGAGGTCGGCCACGGCGGCGGTCCTGCTGGTGATCTTTATGTCGAGGTGCACACCGAGCCGCACCCCGTCTTCGAGCGCAATGCCGATGACCTGCACCTAACTGTTCGCGTGCCCATGGTGGATGCGGCTCTGGGCTCTTCCTGTACCGTCGAGCAGCTCGACGGCGAGGAGCTCACCATCGATATCGCGCCGGGCACCCAGCCGGGCGAGTCCATCACCCTCCAGGGCAAGGGCATGCCGCGCCTGCGCACTGACGGCTTTGGCAACCTGCACGCCCACGTGGACGTGGTGATCCCGACGGACCTGGATAAGAAGACCCGCGAGGCCCTTGAAAAGGTCCGCAATGCCGGCCACGGCGGCACCGAGGTGCACCGCGCCGACGACGAGCACGGCGAATCCCTCTTCAGCCGCTTCCGCGATAAGTTCCGCCGCTAATGTCTCTGCCCGTCTTCCTCCACCCGGACCTGTCCCTCGCCGAGGTCGGCCAGCCCGTGGGCCTCGATGGCGCGGAGGGCCGCCACGCGGTCACCGTCAAGCGCATGGGACCAGGGGAGCACCTGGTCCTGATTGATGGCTCCGGGCGCCGCGTCACCGCCACCATCACTGATACGCAGGGCAAGGACACGCTGGCCGCGCTTGTCGACGACCTCGTAATCCTCCCCGAACCCTCCCCACGGGTGGTCGTGGTCCAGGCCATCCCAAAGTCGGAGCGCGCCGAGTTGGCCGTCGACCTGGCCACTCAGGCCGGGGCGGATGAGATCATCGCGTGGCAGGCGGATCGCTGCGTGTCCAAGTGGGATGCCAAGAAGGCCCCGAAAGCCTTAGGCAAGTGGGAATCTGCGGCCGTGGCGGCCGCCAAGCAATCGCGCCGCGCGCGCGTACCGGCCGTGCGCGGCCCGCTGACCACCCGCCAGCTGTGCCAGGAGATTTCCGGCGCCCGCGCCTTGGTCCTCCACGAGGAAGCCGAGGTTCGGCTCAAGGACCTTGCTGACCTCGACTCGGCCGAGACCATCTACCTGCTGGTGGGCCCAGAGGGCGGCATCGGCGCGGAGGAGCTAGCCCGCTTGCAGGAGGCCGGTGCGACGGCGATCAAGTTGGGGCCGGAGGTGTTGCGGACGGCGTCGGCAAGCATGGTGGCCTTGGCCAGCATCGGCACCCTGACCGCGCGCTGGTAGCCTTTTAGGCGTGCCTATTATCACCACCAAGTTTGATCTCGATTCCGCCTACCTCGCCACGGTGCTGGGTCCGGCGGACGATAACCTGCGCGTTTTGGGCAACCTCGTGGGCGTGGACCTCTTCGCTCGCGGGACCACAGTCACGGCTGCCGGTCCCGATTATGAGGTGGCGCGTGCCCGCAAGGTCTTAGAGGAGCTCGAGGCGATTGCCCGCCGTGGGCATCCGGTGAGCACCGATACCGTGAAGCACACCCTGGACCTGGTCACGGTGGATGCTCCCGCTTCCGTGTCCGAGACGCTCGCGGCGGATATCGTTTCGCGCCGCGGCAAGGCTGTGCGGCCGAAGACTCTTGGGCAATCGCGCTATGTGCAGGCTATCGATGAGAACACGATTGTCTTCGGCATTGGTCCCGCCGGTACCGGCAAGACCTACCTGGCGGTGGCCAAGGCGGTGCAGGCCCTGCGCGCCAAGCAGGTCAGCCGCATTATCTTGACCCGCCCGGCGGTTGAGGCGGGGGAGAAGCTGGGCTTTCTGCCCGGTACCCTCAACGACAAGATCGACCCTTACCTTCGCCCGCTGTACGACGCTTTGCGGGACATGATCGATCCGGAGATGATTCCGAAGCTCATGGAGGCCGGCATCATTGAGGTCGCCCCCTTGGCCTATATGCGCGGACGCACGCTCAACGATGCCTTCGTCATCCTCGACGAGGCCCAAAACACCACGCCGGCGCAGATGAAGATGTTCCTGACTCGCTTGGGCTTTGGCTCCACCATCGTGGTAACCGGCGATATTTCCCAGGTGGACTTGCCCGGCGGCCAGGTCTCCGGTCTGCGCCTGGTGCGCCGCATTTTGAAGGGCGTGCCGGATATCCACTTCGCGGAGCTGGGCGCGGCCGACGTTGTGCGCCACCAGCTGGTCGGGCGCATCGTGGAGGCTTACGATAACTTTGCTGAGCAGGAGGAGAAGAAATGAGCATCGAATTTATTAACGAGTCCGGTTATGACGGCGTCAACGAGGAGATGCTGATCGACGTCTGCTCCTACGCCCTCGGCCGCCTCGACGTTAACCCGGATGCCGAGTGCACGATTACCGCCGTGGATCTGGATACCATCGCGGAGCTGCACGTGCGCTGGATGGACTTGGAAGGTCCGACCGACGTGATGAGCTTTCCCATGGATGAGCTCACCCCGGGCGCTACCGGCGGGCGCCCTGACGCCGCCGAGGCCGGACCGGCCATGCTGGGCGATATCGTGCTCTGCCCGGAGTTCGCGCAGCGCCAAGCCACCGCCGCTGGCCACTCCTTGGGCCACGAGCTGGCCCTGCTGACCGTGCATGGATGCCTGCACCTGCTGGGCTATGACCACACCACCGCGGCGGAGGAAAAGGAAATGTTCGGCCTGCAGAATGAGCTGCTGGCGGACTGGTACGAGGACCTGGCAGCACGCGGCGTGAGCTACCAGCCCAAGCCCTCGGGCCCGAAGGCCTTCCCGGATGCCGCCGAGCGCGCGAAGCTCGATGAGGAAGTTCCCGGCGGCGGAATCTAAAGCGGCCCAATCGTTGAGGTGCTGCGTGGGGCGTAGCACAATAGGGGATTATGAACATCCTCTCCATTCAGTCCCATGTCACCTTCGGCCACGTGGGCAACTCCGCAGCAGTCTTTCCACTTCAGCGCGCCGGCCATGAGGTGTGGCCGATTCACACGGTGAACTTCTCCAACCACACCGGTTATGGCGATTGGGGCGGGCCGATGATTCCCGCGGAGGAGGTCACGGCGATTGTGGATGGCATCGAGAAGCGCGGCGCCTTCCCGCGCATCGACGCAATCTTGTCTGGCTACCAGGGCGGCCCGGACATCGCCGGTGCCATCGTGGATGCGGTGAACCGCATCAAGGCTGTGAACCCGAAGGCCCTCTACGCCTGCGACCCGGTCATGGGTAACGCCAAGTCCGGCTGCTTCGTCTCCGATGAGATTCCGCCGCTGCTGCGCGATAAGGTCGTTCCGGTCGCGGACATCATCACCCCGAATCAGTTTGAGCTGGGCTACCTGACTGATTGCGAGGTGGGCACCCTGGAGCAGACCCTCGCTGCGGTGAAGCGCGCGCAGGAGATCGGCCCGAAGACCGTGTTGGTCACCTCGGTGCAGCGCCCGGAGACCAGCGAGGACGAGATTGAGATGCTCGCCGTCGATGGCGAGCGCGCTTTCCTAGTCGCTACCCCCAAGCTGCCGTTCAAGCGCAACGGCTCGGGCGATGTCACGGCCTC
The DNA here is from genome assembly GCF_001808885.1 of Corynebacterium sp. HMSC074E01. Lineage (NCBI taxonomy): Bacteria > Bacillati > Actinomycetota > Actinomycetes > Mycobacteriales > Corynebacteriaceae > Corynebacterium > Corynebacterium sp. HMSC074E01. The sequence goes on along the minus strand of NZ_KV794825.1, from coordinate 80,048 downwards.
GCTTTTCACTGGCCACTACGTGGAAACCCACGATGCGAAGGAAGCGCTCAAGCGCACTGCGTCTTCGGTCTACGATTTGCTGCATAACACCTATGAGGCGGATTCCCAGGAGCTGCTGCTCATCGAGTCGCAGGATGTCTTTGCTAACCCGCAGCTGCAGTTCCGGGTGGAGGAGCTCTAGCCGTCAATCCGTGACTGCCCTGCGCGCGCGTTCGCGGCCTGGCGTGGATGCCTTGACCCGGCGTCATGTCCTGGCCCCGCCAAGGTGCCCGGCAAACGGCATCTCGCAGAAGGCATCTGTCAGAAGGCGTTTTCACTCCTAAAAACGCCTTTTGCTGCGTCCAGATGGCGTTTTTGCGGTCAAAGACGCCGTTCGGAAGACACCATTTGCAAGATGCCATTTGGCGCAAGCTTTTTCGCAGTCACCATGCGGCGGATAACCTCGCGCCATCAGCTTTTACTCTCACCTCACTGCTGCTTTCCCGGCCCACCTTCAACGATGTCGTTTCCATCCACAAGGTTCTACTCAGATGGTTCGGGTCAGAAGGTTCTCTTGGGGGCAAACAAACCTTCTGGAGGTCGCTAGATGGTTCGTTTGGGGGCAAAGAAACCTTATGACCAGAACCGTCTGACTCGAACCCTATGCAGGCCAGATAAACCCCGCGCGAGCACAGAAGGTCCCTCTAGTCTGGTCCCTTCGCACACTAAAGGGACCTTTCAGTACGCGAAAACCACCACCAGATGGTCCCTTTGCACAGAGAAGGGACCAGAGTAGAAGGACCAAACTACAAGGCCCCTCGGCAGGAAGCTCTCAGGGCCGCACGTCGAGAGCCAGAGCAGAGCGATACAACAAGAACGGGACTCGGCAGCTCGTGCGTTATGATATGAGGCAATATGAGCACTGATTTCGATGCCGCCTTCGCCGACCTGCCAGCCGAGGGCGAAGCTAACGCCGCCGACTATTCGCAATACACCGACACGCCCGAGGGTTTCCGCTCCGGTTTCGTGTCCTTCGTCGGCCGCCCCAATACCGGCAAGTCCACCCTGACCAACGCGCTGGTGGGGCAAAAGATCGCCATCACCGCCGACCAGCCGGAAACCACCCGCCACCCCATCCGCGGTCTGGTCCACCGTGAGGATGCGCAAATCGTCCTCGTCGATACACCCGGCCTGCATCGCCCGCGCACCTTGCTCGGCGAGCGCCTCAATGAAGTTGTCAAAGACACGTACGCGGACGTTGATGTCATCGGCCTGACCATCCCCGCGGATGAGAAAATCGGCCCCGGCGATCGTTGGATCCTGGAGAACGTCCGCAAGGTCGCCCCGAAGACTCCCATCATCGGCATCGTCACCAAGCTGGACAAGGCCTCCAAGGACCAAGTTGGCGCCCAGCTGCTCGCCCTGCATGAGCTGCTCGCCGAAGAGAACCCCGATGCCGTGGTCATCCCAGTTTCCGCCACCGAGCGCGTGCAGCTGGATGAGCTGACCCAGGTCATCGTGGACCACCTGCCCGAAGGCCCCAAGTTCTACCCCGATGACCATGTCACCGACGAAGACCAGTCCAAGCGCATCGCCGAGCTGATCCGCGAAGCCGCGCTGTCCGGCCTGAAGTACGAGCTTCCGCACTCAGTCGCAGTCGAGGTCGACGAGATTCTGCCCAGCCAGGAGCGCCCCGACGTCCTCAACGTCCACGCCATCCTCTACCTGGAGCGCCCCGGCCAAAAGCGCATCATCGAGGGTAAGGACGGCCGCCGCTTCCGCCGCATCGTGGGCACCGCCCGCAAGGAAATCATCCAGCTGCTGGGCCACAACGTCTACCTCGATCTGCGTATTAAGGTGCTCAAGAACTGGCAGTCGGACCCGAAGGCGCTGGGCCGCCTGGGCTTCTAGAAGCGGGGGAGCTTCTACATGCGGGAGAATTTCCGCGACCGCGCCCTCGTCATCCGCTCCTATGATTTCGGCGAGGCGGATCGCATCATCGTGCTCTTGACCCGCCACCACGGCCTCGTGCGCGGGGTGGCCAAGGGCGTTCGCCGCGCCAAATCGCGCTTCGGCTCGCGCCTGCAGCTCTTCGTCAACCTCGACGTGCAGCTCTACCCAGGCCGCAACCTCTACACCATTTCCCAGGCCGATACCGTGGATTACTTCGGCGCGCGCATCATCGAGGACTACGAGCGCTACACCGCCGCGTGTGCTGCGCTCGAATCCGCCGAGCGCCTCGCCGCTGCCGATGCCCCCGGCGATCCCTACCTTTATGAGGCCTGCGTCGATGTCCTCGACAAGCTTCAGCACGGCGATCCGCTCATGCTTCTCGACGCCTTCCTCCTCAAAGCCATGTCCCACGCCGGCTGGGCACCCAGCCTTTTCGATTGCGCCCAGTGCCAAAGGCCCGGCCCCCATCACGCCTTCCACCCGGCCGTGGGCGGAGCCGCCTGCCACCAATGCCGCCCGCCAGGGGCCGCCGAGGTAGACCCGGAAACCCTGCACCACATGTGGCTTATTGCCCACGACCACCCCAGCCAGCCGACCAATGCCCAAGCCCAAGAGGCCCACCGCCTCACCCGCGCGCACCTGCAATGGCATCTTGAGCGAAGCGTTGGCGCGCTGGGGATCATGGAACAGTAGACTGTAACCCGTGATTACGCCTGACCCGAACCGAGTCCTTCATCCGCCCGCTATCCCGCAGGAGTTCCTGCCGCGCCACATCGCGCTGGTCATGGACGGCAACGGCCGTTGGGCAGAGGAGCGTGGCATGAAGCGCACCGAAGGTCACCGTCGGGGAGAGGCAGTGCTTCTCGACGTCGTCGATGCCTGCCTTTCCCTCGGTGTTCCCTACCTTTCCGCCTATGCCTTCTCCACCGAGAATTGGCGCCGCAGCGCGGAGGAAGTCCGCTTCCTCATGGGCTTTAACCGCGACGTGCTGCGCCGCCAGCGCCACTGGCTCAACGAAAGGGGAGTGCGCGTGGTGTGGGCCGGCCGTCGCCCGCGCCTGTGGCGCTCTGTGATCAAGGAGCTTGAGGCCGCCGAGGAGCTCACCAAGGACAACACCAAGATGACCTTGGTGATGTGCGTGAATTACGGTGGGCGCGCCGAGCTTGTCGACGGCATCCGGGAACTCGCCGAGCAAGTCTCCCGTGGCGAGCTCGACCCGCGCTCTATCAGTGAGAAGACGGTGAGCTCGGTGATGTATGACCCCGATATGCCGGACGTGGATTTGTTCCTGCGCCCTTCCGGCGAGAAGCGCACCTCGAATTTCCTGCTGTGGCAGTCGGCCTATGCAGAGATGATTTACCAAGACAAGCTCTTCCCGGATTTCACACCGGAAGACCTGTTCGCTGCGGTAGAAGAGTACGCGCGGCGTGACCGCCGCTTCGGCGGCGTCAAGTAGCCCGCATCCGCGTAACGCCCGAAACTAATGTTTCGGGCCTTAGTTTTGGGCGCGACACTCGGCGCAGATGCCGAAGATTTCGGCATCGTGGCCGGTGAGCTCGAAGTCATGCTCCTTGGATACGGAGGAGGCCCACTCCTCGATGGGGCCGCCGTCGATCTCCTCGGTGCGGCCGCACTTGGTGCACACCAAGTGGTGGTGGTGCGCATCGCTTTCGCAGTGACGGTAGAGGGTTTCGCCGGAGGGCATGTGGAGCGCGTCGACAGCTTCAATCTCCGAAAGTGATTGGAGCGTGCGGTAGACGGTGGTGAGGCCGACTTTCTGGTTACCGTCGAGAAGCGCCTGGTGAATGTCCTTGGCAGAGACGAACTTATCGAGGCTGCGCAGGACCTCAACGACGGCGGTGCGCTGGCGTGTATTGCGAGCGCCGAGTTTGGGAATACTGTCGTGGATGGCCATGTGGCTTAGTTTATCAACACACTTCCATTAAGAGGTGGCCAGTGAGGCGTCGCGAAGCAAAGGCAGCACCTTCGGCGCCACTAGGGAGTAGCGGACTTCGCGGCCGGTGCGCTCGCTGTCGACGATGTTCGCGCGCTTCAAAACCCGCAGGTGTTGGCTAATAAGTGGCTGCGACTTGCCGGTCGCGGACACGAGTTCGTGGACGTAGTGATCGCGCTCGGCCAGGCGCTGAATGATGTCGATGCGCAACGGTGAATCCAAAGCGCTGATGACGGTGGCCGCCGCCGCGAGATTAAAGGAGAGAGTGTCAGTCTGGGTGTTGGTCACGCCGTTCACCTTCAGTCATTTCTATCGGTGGAGAGTTAAAAAGAGAGCTATCGGTACTATAGCTGAAGAATGCGGAAATGTGTATAAAATGCACCACACTTCCGGGGTCACGGCACGCGGCGGTGAGGGGCACGCTAGACTAGGCCGCACTGTATAAAGACTGTCCCCTACCAGAGGAGTCCCATTAGCTATGGCATCCGTCATTGATACCGTCGTCAGCCTGTGTAAGCGCCGCGGCTTGGTCTACCAGGCAGGTGAAATTTATGGCGGTTCCCGCTCTGCGTGGGACTATGGCCCGCTTGGCGTCGAGCTGAAGGAAAACATCAAGCGCCAGTGGTGGCGCCACATGGTGCAGTCCCGCGATGACGTCGTGGGTGTCGATACTTCTGTGATCCAGCCGCGCCAGGTGTGGGTATCCTCCGGCCACGTTGAGGTCTTCACTGACCCGCTGGTGGAGTCCAAGCACACCGGTAAGCGCTACCGCGCCGACCACCTGATTGAGGCCTACGAGGAAAAGCACGGCCACGAACCGGCAAATGGCCTGGCTGACATCAACGATCCGGAGACCGGCCAGCCGGGTGACTGGACCGAGCCGAAGGCCTTCTCTGGTCTGCTCAAGACCTTCCTGGGCCCGGTCGATGATGAGCAGGGTCTGCACTACTTGCGCCCGGAGACCGCGCAGGGCATCTTCGTGAACTTCAAGAACGTGATGACCTCGGCGCGTATGAAGCCGCCGTTCGGCATTGCGAACATTGGTAAGTCCTTCCGCAACGAGATCACCCCGGGTAACTTCATCTTCCGCACCCGCGAGTTTGAGCAGATGGAGATGGAGTTCTTTGTCAAGCCGGGCGAGGATGAAGAGTGGCACCAGTACTGGATCGATGACCGCTTCAATTGGTACATCGACCTCGGTATCAAGAAGGAGAACCTGCGCCTCTACGAGCACCCGCAGGAGAAGCTGTCCCACTACTCCAAGCGCACCGTGGACGTGGAGTACGCCTACAACTTCAAGGGCTCCAAGTGGGGCGAGCTGGAAGGCGTGGCCAACCGTACGGACTACGACCTTTCCGTTCACAGCAAGGGCTCGGGCGAGGATCTGTCCTACTTTGACCAGGAGGCCGGCGAGCGCTGGACCCCGTACGTCATCGAGCCGGCTGCTGGCCTGGGCCGTGCCATGATGGCCTTCCTTATCGACGCCTACGACGAAGAGGAAGCCCCGAACGCCAAGGGCGGCACCGATAAGCGCGTTGTGCTGCGCCTGGACCGCCGTTTGGCTCCGGTCAAGGTGGCCGTGCTGCCGCTGTCCAAGAAGGAAGAGCTGTCCACCCCGGCCCGCGAGCTGGCGAACAAGCTGCGCGCCAACTGGAACGTGGAGTTCGATGTGTCTGGTGCCATCGGCCGCCGCTACCGCCGTCAGGATGAGATTGGTACTCCCTTCTGCGTGACCTATGACTTCGACACCCTCGAGGACAACGCGGTCACCGTGCGTGAGCGTGACTCCATGGAGCAGGAGCGCGTCAAGCTCGATGAGCTTGAGGCTTACCTGGCCGCCCGACTGATCGGCTGCTAATGCACTACACCAGCTGGGACCGCAGTGACCGCCAGAATCCGGTCCTCCTCGTGGGGGAGGGGCCGGCGTCGTTGGGCATGTTCCAGGAACGCTCGGCGGATGTGGAAGGCGAGCACTGGCGCTTGGGCCTCGATGACCTTGGCGCGTCGGTGACCTTGGAAGATGACCGTGTCTACCGCCTGGCGGGCAACCCCAAGCGCGATAAGCGCTTGGAGGCCTCGCTGGACGGGCGCACCTTTGCCTTCATCAACGAGGCGGGTGGCGACTGGATTGTTGAGGACCACGAGGGGCTGAAAATCGCCCAGTTTTCCTCGAAGAACTCTGGTGTGCGTAAGGCCATTCTCGAATTTGAGGGCGAGGACAGCGATGATTCCGATGATCTCAGTCATTCGGAAATTGCTGCGCTGAGCTGGTTTACCCGCGTCATTTTGGAGGCGCGGACACAGAAGACCGCGGTCCCGATTATCGCGACGCTGCTGCTCATGACCATCGTCGCCATAATCGCGGTGCTTCTCTGATGCAACGCTGGGTGTGGCGCGACGGGGCGTTGGCGGATGGCGCGGGCGAGGTCATCGCCCGCGTGAACCCGACAGGCCTGCAGCTTTCTGCTACGGGCACCACCATCGCCTTCGAACACATCCCGGGCGCGCGCAGCTTTACCGTGCGTGGGCCCGAATTTTCGGCGGAGCAGACCAGCTTCACGGTGAAGAAGCTGCGCGCGCTCTGCCAGGGCCGCGAGTACCTGCTCGAGCGCACGAACCCCTTCCGCCGGCAGCGCCGCATCCTCGCTCTCTCAGATGCCACGTCGGCCGAGGTTGCCCGCACCGCCCCGCGGGGCCGCGACCTCGAGGTCGCAGTGGGCGAGCTTCCCCTCACGGACGCCGTCTTCACCAGCTACTGTTGCCTGCTTCTCGACGGCCCCACCCGCCCCCTTCGCACCTAACCCACCTTCCGCGATATAGCCAGAACTGGCGTGGAAACTTGGGTGATTTCATTGAAAGGGGAGCTCTTCTAGCATCCTTGCTCGGCTTGGTATGCCGGTAGAGGGTTCTAGTTAGATGGTTGCAGTCATAAGGTTTGTTTGCCCCCAAACGAACCATCTAGCTCGGTGCAGAAGGTTTACTTGCCCCCAAGTAAACCGTTTGACTGCAGCCTTTTGAGAGAAGCCTTTTGCCGAGAACCATGTGCATGACTGGTTCACGCCTACCGTGTGTTTGCACCACCCCGTATCCGAGGAGCTGATTGGCCGGCTACCGAGCCGGGGTCCAGTCGCCCGATGTGTGCACAGGAAATGTGGCAGACGGTATCTCACAAATGGCATCCGGCAGAAGGCATCTGACAAATGGTGTCTTTGGGGCTGAAAACGCCATGTTGAGGGCGCAAAAGGCGTTTTTAGCTGTGAAAACGCCTTCTGGAAGATGCCTTTTGCAAGGTGCCTTTTGCGAAATGCGGCGCTTGCCTTTCGTGAGATGCCATGCGGGACCGCCCCGGTTATGAGATGCCGGGTGTGGGCCGCGGGCTTCGAGGCCTAGGTGAGGGGAAGGGGAGAAGTAGGAAGGCGGCTGGGGGAGACGCCGGCGGAAAAGGGGAGAAGGCGAGGAATCGGAGCAGGGGAGAGGGCGGCTAGAAGGAGCCGCCGCGGAAGCCGCCTCCACCGCCGCCGCCCGAGAAACCTCCGCCGAAGCCGCCACCGTGGCCGCGGGAGCTGCCGCCGCCGAGAATCTGGCCGATAACCATGCCGGTCAAAATGTTGCCCGCGGCATCGGTGGCCTGGCGGCGCTGCTCCTGGCGGCGGTAAGCCTCCAGGTCTTCCTTCGCGCGGTTAAGCGAGGTCTGCGCGGCAGAAGCTGCATCGCGGGAGTAGTTGAGGGCCGCGCGCAAGTCCTTCGAGGCGGAGTTCTGGGCTTGGGCGAAAAGGCGGGTGGCATCGGCAAGCGCGACGCGCGCATCGGGGCCCACCACGCGACCACGCGAGGACAGCAAGTCCTCCGCTGCCTGGATGGCGGACTCAGCCGCAGCAATCTGCTGGCGATAGAGCGCGATTTGGCGCTCGCGGGTGGCGTTGGTCTCACGCACGGTATCGAGCTGCTCATCCAGCTTGCTATCCAGAGCCGTCAGTGCGGTGTACTGGCCCAGCGGGTCTGCTTTTCCGTGCTGACGAGCCGCACTGAGCGCCTCCCGCGCCTGGCCAAGCAGTGACTCCAGCGCGGACCAATCAGCCGGGGAGCCCTGGGCCTTGCCGCGCTGCTCGAGGTGCTGTGCTTCCGCGATTTCCTCCTCGACCTCATCGATGAGTGCCGGCAGGTTATCGCGTGCCGCCGTGATCGAATTCTCCGCATTCTCCACTGCGTTGAGCAGGCGGTCGGAGACCTCCAGCGTGTGCTCGGCATCGCGGATATAACCCACCAAGGGGCCCTGCTGCCCGGCCGGTTGGGACTGCAAATCGCGGCCGCGCGACAGCAGCTTCTCTGCCTCGGTAAGCGAGACCTCCGCCATCTCCGGGTTATCGGCAATCGAGGACAACACCTCCTCGGAATAGGAGCCCCGGAGAGTGGACAACGTCGTGCGCGCCTGCGGCAGGCGCCCGCGCAGATCGACGGTGCGCTGGGTTAGCTCATCCAGCTTGGAGCTGGCGTTGATGAGCAAGTCACGCATCTTGGCAAAGTCCGCCGCCTGCTCATCCAGCGCATCATCGGCCTGCCCGCAGGAGGAGATGATCTCCACCAGCATCTGGCGGCGCTCAGCCGTCGATTCCGGCAGGTTGTCCTGCAGCTTCTGCTGCAGCTGGAACGCCTTCTGCAGGGTGAGCGTGGAGTGGTTCATCGCGCGCGTAAACGGGCGGGTGCGCTCGGGACCGAACTCGGCCACCGCGATGTCGAGCTCCTCCTTGCCTCGACGGATCGACTCATCCGTGGAGACCAGCTCCTCCTGCGCCAGCTTCTCCAAAGTGTCCATGTCCAGGCGGTCGAGCTGCGCGGTATTCCCCGGCTCAATCTGGCGCGCGGACTCCAAGGTGGCCGCAGCATCCTTCTTGGTCTTGCGGCGGCTCGCCACCGCGGCGCCACCGCCGGCCAAAACTAGGGCACCCGCGCCGCCAGCCAGCCACAAACCACCAGAACCGTCGGAATCAGAAGAGCTGGATGAACTAGAAGAAGAACCGGAAGCGGCAGCGTCGACAAGCGCGAGTGCAGAAGCGCCGAACTGGCGGCCGTCGGCAAGCTTGGCGTAGGCCGCCTCATACATCACATCTAGGCGCCCACGCGGCCAGTCTTTACCCGTCTGCACGCCCACGGTGGAATCATCCACACCCACCACATAGGCCGCAGAATTAGGGCCCTTAGACTTCACAATGCTGTCCGCATAGCTTTCCGCGCCCTCCGGCAGCGAGGACGCAAAGACCACGAAAATCACCACGTGGTTCTCCTGCTGCAGCGCGGCAATCTTGTCCTCCAACTCGGCCTTCTCCGAGTCCGAGAGCACCCCCGCCTCATCCGTCACCTTATCCGTGAGCGAGGCCGCCTCCGGTGCGGCAACAACAAAGTCCGCAGCCAGGGCAGGGCTAGCAGTGGCCAACCCCAACACGAGAGCAGCGAGGGCGGCGCGACCAAAACGAGCAGCAGTAGTCATGCGCACCACGATACCTTCCCACTCAGCGCTAGAGTGGTCAGGCAGTGAAGTACGTTATTGTCCTCGGCGCCGCACAGTACGACGGGCGCCCCTCCCGCATCCTTCGCGGCCGCGTGCGCTTCGCCGCCGAGTACGCCGCAGCGCACGACCTGCCCATCATCACCGTCGGTGGGAAGCTGCCCGGCGATAGGTTCACCGAAGCCGGGGTGGCACGGGCCTTGCTTGACGACGAACCCCTCAACGTCACCGCCCTCGAAGAAGGCCTCGACACCCGCAGCGAGCTGGCCGCCGCGCGCGAGAAGCTCGGCGTGAGTGAGGCCGTCATCATCACCGACCCGCTCCACCGCCTGCGCACCTTCCTCATCGCCCGCCAAGAGGGGATTGCAGCCACGGTGCTGGGCACGCCCTATTATCCTTCCCCGCGTTTCTCCATCCCGTGGTGGCGCTACCTGGCCCACGAGACCGGCGGCCTGGCCTACCTGGGCCTGCGCACCCTGCTAGGGGAGAATCGCACCGAAGGCGTGCGCGCGGCCTTCTACCGCATCGAGCGCATTATCCGCCCCAACCAGGCCCTGCGCCACCGCGTCATTGGCGCGAGGCAGACCCAGGAAGACCAGGACTCCGCCTAGACTTAAAACCCGTGAGCTATTCCTATCGCGCAGAAGACCTCGCCCGCCTGGCTTCCGAGTCCCCCAAAGGCTCGGCCCTGCTCAAATCCGAGGAACACCGCGGCGCCTTCTCCCGGGACCGCGCCCGCGTCCTGCACTCTGCGGCCCTGCGCCGCCTGGCGGATAAGACCCAAGTGGTGGGCCCGCGCGATGGTGATACCCCGCGCACCCGGTTGACGCACTCTCTGGAAGTCAGCCAGATTGCCCGCAGCATCGGCGCTGGCTTGGGCCTGGACCCGGACTTGTGCGATATGGCGGGGCTCACCCATGACATCGGCCACCCGCCCTACGGCCACAACGGCGAGAACGCCCTCAACGAGGTGGCCCTCGGCGGCTTCGAGGGCAACGCCCAGACCCTGCGCATCCTGACCAAGCTGGAGCCCAAGGTGGTTTTGGATACCCCGGCGGGCCCGCGCAGCTATGGCCTCAACCTCACCCGCGCCTCGCTCGATGCCGCCTGCAAGTACCCCTGGACCAAGACCAACCCGGATGGCACCACCAACCGCAAATACGGCGCCTATGACGAAGACATCGACGTCTTGGAATGGCTGCGCCAGGGCCACGCCGATCAGCGCAAGTCCATGGAGGCGCAGGTCATGGACTGGTCGGATGATATCGCCTATTCTGTCCACGACGTCGAAGACGGCATCATCTCCCGCCGCATCTCTTTGAGCGTGCTGTGGGACCTGGTGGAGCTGGCCAACCTCGCGGACAAGGGCGCCAAGGCCTTCGGCGGTACTGCCGACGAGCTTCTCGAGGCCGCCGACCGCCTGCGCCAGCTGGATGTCATCAACGCCATCGGCAACTTTGATTACTCCCTGCGCTCTTATGCCAACTTGAAGAAGATGACCTCCGAGCTCGTCGGCCGCTATGTGGGTGCTACCGTTTCCGCCACGCTCGCGGCTAACGCCGGCCCGCTTGGCCGCATGCACGGCGACCTCGCCGTCCCTCCTGGCGCGGTGGCGGAGGTAACGCTGCTCAAGACCATCGCCGTTCTTTACGTCATGGATGAGCCCGCCCACCTGGCCCGCCAGGACCGCCAGCGCGAGCGCATCTACCGCGTCTACGACTACCTCGTGGCCGGTGCGCCGGGCTCGCTGGATGCCACCTTTGCCCTGTGGTGGAAGCAAGCCGATACCGACCTGGAGCGCGACCGCGCCATCATCGACCAGATCGCCTCCATGACGGAATCCCGCCTGGAGCGCCTGGCGCAGCGCAGCGCCGACCTGTTTGGTTTCCTTAGCTAGGTCCTTAGCTAGGTAGGAGCTAGACCGCAGCTAAACAGCAGTCAGGCAACGCTAAACCCAGCAGACAACCACGCCCTGCCAGCGTAGGGGGTGTCCGCACTGCTTACTAGTATGCGAGGCATGACCCCTAAGTATTCCCAAAAGAACCCCTTTCCCCGCCGTGACATCGAGACTTGTTGGATCTGCCAAGAGCGTCCGGCCGACTCGCAGGAGCATGCGTTCAAAGCCAGTCGAATCCGTGAGCTGATGGTTGATGGGGAGCCGCTTCATGTGCCCGTGGACGGGGTTGTCTATCAGGTACGCGGACCTAAGTCCAAGACTGTCAAGTTTGGCAAGACTATTTGTCAGAAGTGCAACAACGAGCTGACGAAGCCATTTGATGATGCTTATGACCACTTCATCGCATTTCAGTATGAGCACTTTGACTACTTCCGTGAACGTGAGGAGTACCAATGGTCAGAGATTTTTGATGGAAGCGACTTCACGCAACGCGACCTTGAGCGCTACTACCTCAAGAATGTGGGGTGCCGGATAGTTGACGCAGGGGCGCATGTGCCAGAAGAAATTCGGTCATATTTGTTCAACGAATGGCAACTGCCTTCGCATAGCTTGCTTTTCTACCGTAACTATGAAGTAGACGAAGCCTTTAGAATCCTCAGCACAATAGGCGGCGGGGAACAGGCTGATTTCATGAATACGTACGCCAGAGCGAGCGCTGTTGGACTGGACGGGAATGCATACGTGCAGGGTCAACCGTTGGGGTATTTTGCCGCCGTGATTCAGGACGGCCCTGTTGGTGTCGTGTTCCAATGGGCAAATCCGAGTCTTGAACAAATCCCTCCACTCACCTTTGGCATTCAACCGAACTTCTTCATGCGGGATCGGGAAATGTTTCAAGGGCCAATCCGTGAACTACTCAATACCTGGGACGACTACACGCGAGGTGCATTTCTTTACCGCGACCTTGAAAAAGTTCGGGCGGAGTTGGAGGGACTAACCGCGCAATTAAAAGATCCAGCTCTCCAGCCTGTTGAAAAGTTCTCTGCTATGTACATGGCGCAGACCAAGCAGAAAAGGGTCAATGCATTGCTCGCGGAGCTTCAGGAGATCTATCCCGGAGTTCTACGTCTAACGGGGCCTGGTCAGTAGCTTGACTACAGCCATTCTGGCCTACCTCCCTCACGTGGATCTTGAGGTGATGGAGAAACACCACCCAGGAGCCAAAGAACTTATCACTGACTTTAGGCGCGTTTTGCACAACGAGTGGATCATGCTCGGCTACTGGACGGGGACTGTATGAATCTGGTCAAGCCCAGAGAATCGTAGCGCGGGTGACAGCCGAGGTCGAGGACAAGGACCTGGCTTCTTTGGCAGCGGCATCATCAAGGATCTGTTCCTGTAGGCAATGAACGATGAGCGGTCCGGCGATGGAAGATCGCAAGGCGCTCAAGAAACATGTGGTGCATAGCCCCGAGATCCTATTGACATTCCCATACGACCCAGTTGGGCTTGCTGGTGAGAAATGGGAGTTGCGGCACGGGAGCTGCGGCGGAACTATCTGCATTGGATTATCAACTATGCCGTGTCCGCTGTGGACTATGATGCGCCGTTGGCGACGTGGCAGGTGACGGGATACGCGGCGGTGGGGGAGTGATTGTGACTCTCTAGGTTTTGAATTCCTCGTGGTCTTCGCATCGGGCCCTGATGCGCCTATGGGTGTAGTTCCTCAGTTGGACATTTGCAATAGACTCAGCGTATGACTCTGGAATTATACGTTACTATTGCTCTCGCAGCAGTCGGTTGGTTGTTTGGTTTTATTAAGTGGTGGGGTGAGCATAAGCAGTCGAAGCTTGTGGAAAAGGCGCAGAGCGAGCGCGATGCTGTAACTAAGCGTTTGACCGAGGCACAAGAGAAGATCGCTGAACAGCAAGACAAGCTTGTGCAAGCGACACGCGAAAATGCTGACTCCATGAAGCTTATTGCCCAGCTCCAGAAGGACGATTCTAATAGATTCATTTGGGAAGTCTCCTGGGACGGTGGGGATCTCTATCGCGTAACTAATAAGTCCCGTAGGACAGTGCACAATGTGACTGTGAAGAATGACAGCCCGGTAGTGAGAGATGATGAGGGTACTGCGGAATCGATGAATCCTGGAGATTCCATCAAGTTCTTCTATGCCGCAGTATGGGGTTCCGACTACAAAGCGGAAGTGTCGTGGACTGATGAGCTCGGTAACGAATACTCTCGCCCCGTCAATTTCAAGAAGCAGGGCTCCATTGAATTTATGGAGTAGCCACCTTACTGTGGTGCAAGCTCCAAATTTCTGTGGTGCAGAGGGATCCGCAGGTCAGAGATTTAGGCTGGTGGATGGGTAGTGTCCCGCCCAACGGCCCAGCTCACTAAGAGGCACCTGTCACCCAGTAGTTGAACACCGTTCACTTGAGGGTTACGTAGCTGACAACTCTTCTTAAAACCGGCCACCTAACCTCAGGCAGGTCCGCCTGCCGCCAGGCCCCTTGATGCCTGCCCGCAGCGGAAGTCTCTTCATTTGCGTTAACTGTCAAGGAATTTTTGTGTCTCAAAAGAAGTCTCAGAAAAAGCTGCATAAAGCCGCGCTCATTGCCTCTATCAGCCTCGTAGGCTCCAGCCTCGTCGCACCAGCTATCGCCTCCGCCCAGGACCTGCCCCAGGCAGACATCCTGGATCTCTCCTTTGAGAACGGGGTCATCAGCAACTCCGCCTCCGATACCAAGCCGCTGAAGATCGGCGAGCCCACCGTGGAGCAAGACAGCGTGCTTGAGCGCCCCGTGGCCCACTTCGACGGCCGCAAGGATGCCGTCGGCTTCGACATCGGGGACAAGTTTGACCAGATCAAGGACGGCTTCACCGTCGAGTGCGTCTTCCGCTATGACGGGGACTTCGACGGCAACGAAAAGAGCCTCTGCGCCAACAAGGAAGCCGGCGGCTGGGCCATGGTCATCTACGGCGACCAGCTGACCTTCACCGTCAACGGCAGCGATGGCTACAAGAAGGCCCAGCAGCAGGTGGAGCCGGGCCAGTGGTACCACGCGGTCGGCGTCTATGACGGCACCAAGAGCGAGCTCTATGTCAACGGCGCCAAGGTGGCTGAGAACACCGAGATCAACGGTGAGGTGACCAAGCCCAAGTCCAACTCCACCGCCGTGATGATTGGCGCGGACTCCGGCCGGGATAACGTTGCCCAGTTCTACTCCGACGCCGTCGTGAGCGAAGCCCGCATCTTCTCCGATCCCCTCGGCGAAGAGGAGATTTCCGCCCTCTACGAGGACTCCAACCTGAGCACCGATAAAAAGGCCGAGATCACCGGCTCCACCCCGGGCGCCGGCCAGCACCTGACGGGCCCGGTGACTTTCGACGTCCAGTTCAACGACGCCGCCCTCATCTCCCGCGAGCTCACCTACACCCTGGACGGCGAGGAAATCGAGCTGGGGCAGGAGATCGGCGCCGGCCTCAAGGAAGGAAACCACTCCATCCAGGCCGAGGGCCGCGATGTCTTTGGCAATCCCATCTCCCAGGCCATCGATTTCACCTCCGGCAACCTCCCGGGTGCCGCCGGAACCGACTCCGAGCCGAGCGGCGAGGGCGTGACCATCTCTGCCCGCGCCGACAACCCGAGCGGTGGGGAAGTGGAGACCACCTTCACCGAAGCCGATGTGGCGGTAGCGGAGAAGGGCTTCCAAGGCACCTTCACTGATATTCCGGAGAGCCTGGACTTTGAATACGAGGACGGCGAGGACTTCGACAAGGCTCTCAACCCGGACAACGAGGACGCCCAGGAAACCAGCTCCACGGAGGACATGCCTTTCCAGCGCTTTGACCTCAAGGTCAAGGATGCGGAGAAGAAAGCACACGACATCGCCTGGTCCGGCACCGTGGACCCCAAGCGCTCGGTGCGCCTTTTGGCCTGGAATACCAAGACCAATAGCTGGGAGAAGCTAGCGGAAACCCGCGGCGCGGCCGACGCCCAAGTAAGCCTCAGCGCGGAAGTCAACCAGGACTTCGTCGACGGCGGAAGCATCCACACCATGCTGGTGGGCTATGACGTCTTTGCCGATGACCTCAACGAGCCCATCAACGAGCAGTTCGCCGACACCAGTGACTATGACTTTTCCATCGCCCACCACACCGATACCCAGTACCTCTCCGAAGGCGCGGTAGAAAAGGCCACCGCCGAGGAGCGCAAGAAGTGGGAAGAAAGCTATACCGCGGCCACCCAGTGGATTGCCGATAACGCCGACGAGCGCAAGATCGCCTACTCCGCACATACCGGCGACATCATCGAGAACTGGATTGGCAAGGACAATGACCGCCCCAATGCCAAGAAGGAATTCGAGGTAGCCTCCAACGCCCAGAAGATTCTGGAGGACGCCGGCGTGGTCAACGGCGTGCTGCCCGGCAACCACGACAACCAAAGCGGCGCGGACGTCGGCGCCGACAACCTCTACAACGAGTACTTCGGCCCGGAGCGCTACGAGGCTCAGCAGGGCAAGGGTAAGTGGGCTGAGCAGGACGCCTCCTACCACCCCTATGCTGAGGGCGATAATGACAACCACTATGACCTGTTCTCCACCAATGGCATGGACTTCATCGCCCTGCACCTGGGTTATGACGTCACTGAGGAGGAAGCGGCCTGGGCGGATAAGGTGCTCAAGCAGTACTCCGACCGCAACGCCATCCTGCTGACGCACGCCTACCTCAAGCCTTCCGCGAGCCCAGATGGCCGCGGCTCGGACTTCTCCCACGATGGCGTGATGGTCTATGAGAACGTCATCCAGAAGAACCCCAACGTGGCCTTGGTGCTGGCCGGCCATGAGCACGGCGTATCCATTGTCACCCGCAAGGACGTTGGCCACACCAACAACCACGTGGTGGAGCTTCTCGCGGATTACCAGTTCTACGAGGTCGGCTCCGATGAGCTGGGCCTGACGGAGCTCGGCGATTATGACGGCGACACCGGCCTGCGCTTTGGCTCCAGCTACCTGCGCCTCCTGCAATTCGATCTGAAGAATTCTGAGATGATCGTGGATACCTATTCGCCGCTTCTCGACGACCACAATGCCACCGAGTACGACGACCGCCAGCGCTACAACGGCCACGAGGACGAGTTCCGTGTGCCGATTCAGTTCCAGACCCGCAAGACCAGCTTTGCCACGAACTCCATGCTCGCCCTGACCGATACCGGCAAGGAGATTGGCAAAGACACCGCCAAGTCCGGCTGGCCCGCTAGCGTGACCTACAAGGACGTCAAGGCCGGCCAGGCCTATGGCTGGTACGCCACCTCCGCCGACGCCTCCTCCAAGGAGGACACCAAGCCCGGCATCGTGCGCCAGTTCGGCGTCTTCACCGCGCAGGTGCAGCAGGAGCAGGATAACAAGGCACCTGAGCTCACCGTCCCCAGCGACAAACTCACCATCACCAAGGGCGAAAAGGCCAACCTCCTCGACGGTGTCAGCGCCAAGGACGATAAGGACGGTGACCTCACCGACAAGGTGAAGGTGGTGGGCAACATCGACACCTCCAAGCCGGGCGTGTACTCCGTCACCTACACCGTCACCGACTCCGCCGGCAACCAGGCCCTGGCCTCCCGCGTCGTGGAAGTCACCGCCGGCAGCCAAGGCGACAACACCGACAACGGCTCGAGCGACAGCGACAGCAGCAGCGACAACAGTTCCAGCAGCGGCTCGAGCAATAGCGGCTCGAACAGCAGCTCGAGCCGGGGGACAGGCAGTGTCCTCCCCGCCATCCTCGGCGCCCTCTTTGGTGCCGCAGGCGCCACCGCCGTCATTGCCGGCCTGCTGAACTACCTCGCACCTGAGATTCGCGACACCATCAAGCGCGCCCTTGGCCTCTAAGGCCTAAGACCCCGGCTGGGCCACCACCCGCCGGGGCACCACGCGCCGGGCCAGCACCCGCCGGCCCACAACCTCACTAGCGCACGAGCGCGACACCCTGGTCCTCCAGCACCATGCTGATGGGGGCCAGGTCTTCTTCCACCATGTCGAAGTCCGCGGCGATAATTGCCACGATGTGTTGCTCTCGGAGGAAATCCGCCAGTGCATCAAGGTTGCGCGGGGCGCCGGAGGTGCAGCCGCGCAGGCGCCCGAGCGCGCCGTAGAAGTCCTCGCGTGTGCGGATGGGTTCAGTAATGAGAATGCGTTGCATGCCTTAGTCCTCCGCGTCCGGGATACTGCAGAAGCTTTCGTAGTGGTCATCGGTGTAGTACCAGACATCCGGGTCGGTCTCACTGCCGCCACCGGTAACAATGCGCTTGGCCCCGCGGTGCCCAATCCCCGGCGTTTCCACGGTGTATTCGCGGTAGTAGTTCTTCGCCTGCTGCGGTAGCACGCCCTCATAGTTTCCGAAACGTACGTTGTCATTATCCGGATAGTCATAGGGCCCGCCGGCCAGGATGTCCTCGGCGGTCTCGTGGGCCTCCTGCGGCAGGGAATCCATAGCGCAGGTGGGTAGGCCTGACTCGCCCTGCTTTGCGCCTACCCCCTCATCCCCATTGCTGTCACCGGACGCACCAGCAGCAGAAGATGGCGCTGCCTTCTGGTCCGCACCATCGCTAGAGCTACCAAGGTCAATGCCGAAGTAGCCCGCGACGAGGACCAGAACAGCACCACCGATGAGGGCCGGCAGCGATTTTTTGGAGGGGGAGGATTGGGACATGGCCCCATCATTGCAGCTATAAGGCCTGAAACAGAAATCCAGACCAGTCCTTTTTCCAATCCCCACCGCAAGGTGTTTGCGGATGTGGGACTAGGCAGCCTGGCCCCACCCAGCCGTGGGTACCTGTGTGTCCCATAGGCGGGGTAGTCTGTACGCATGGCACGAGGCAGAATTCCGGACAGCGACATCCAAGCTATCCGTGAACGCGCGCCTATTGATGAAATCGTGGGCGAGTACGTTCAGCTCAAACCCGCTGGCTATGACTCGCTGAAGGGCTTGAGCCCCTTCAAGGATGAGAAGACTCCGTCCTTCCACGTGCGCCCGCAGCGCGGCTATTATCACTGCTTCTCCACCGGCAAGGGCGGGGATGTTTTCAGCTTCCTCATGGAGATGGAGCAGGTCTCCTTCCCGGAGGCCGTTGAGGCCGTAGCCCAGAAGATTGGCTACCACATCAATTACCAAGGTGGTTCCACCGGTGCGCGCGATGAAAAGCCCGGCACCCGCCGCCGTCTCATCGCCGCCAACAAGGCCGCGCACGAGTTCTACCGCCAACAGCTGGAAACCCCGCAGGCCGCCGCCGGACGCGAGTTCCTCTTAGACCGCGGCTTCTCCAAGGAAATCATTTACGAGTTTGAATGCGGCTATGCCCCGGAGGGCTGGGATACCGCCACCAAGCACTTGCTGCGCATGGGCTTCTCCTTTGAGGAGCTGGAAGCCGCCGGCATTTCCAAGATGGGCAAACGCGGTCCCATCGACCGCTTCCACCGGCGCCTGCTGTGGCCCATCAAGGACTTATCCGGCAACGTCATCGGCTTCGGCGCGCGCAAGCTTTTCGACGATGACAAGCTGGGCAAGTACATGAACACGCCCGAAACCATGCTCTATCACAAGTCCAAGGTGCTCTTCGGCCTGGATTTGGCCAAGCGCAACATCGCGGAGCAGCACCAGGCCGTGGTGGTGGAGGGCTATACGGACGTTATGGCCATGTACGCTGCGGGCGTGAAGACGGCCGTGGCCTCCTGTGGCACCGCCTTTGGTGCGGACCACCTGCAAGTCCTGCGCCGCCTCATGTTGGATGATTCCTACTTCCACGGCGAGCTCATCTATACCTTCGACGGTGACGAGGCCGGCCAAAAGGCCGCCATGCGTGCCTTCGAAGGCGAGCAAAAGTTCACCGGCCAGTCCTTCGTCTCCGTGGCCCCGGATGGCATGGATCCCTGCGATCTGCGCCTTGAGCGCGGTGATGCCGCCGTGCGTGACTTGGTGGCGGACCGCATCCCCATGTTTGAGTTCGTCATCCGCTCGGTCATCTCAGACTTCAGCATCGACTCGGCCGAAGGCCGCCTCCAAGCCCTGCGCCGTGCCGTGCCCGTGGTGGCCCAAATCCGCGATGAACCTCTGCAGCGCGAATACGCCCGCCGCCTGGCCGGCTGGGTGGGCTGGCCCGACCCGGAAGAAGTACTCCAGCAGGTACGCCGTGAGGCCCGCAAGCCGAAGAAGGAACAGCGCCCGCGCTTTGCCTCCCTGGAGGAAACCTCCTCTGCACCCGCGCAAACCAACGCCCCCGTCATGCATATCCCCGGCCCCCGCGAGCCACACCTGTGGCCGCAGCGCGAAGCCATCAAGCTGGCGCTGCAGTACCCGCAGATTGCCGGTAGCTACTTTGATGGCATTACGGAGGACGCCTATTCCAACGAGGCTTACCGCACCATCCGCCGCGCCATCTCCACCCTCGGCGGTGTCACCGCCGGTGCCGAACAACCCGGTGTGGAATGGCTAGCCGCCGTGGCCGGTGAGATGCCGGATCTCATGGCCCGCAACTTCGTTTCTGAGTTGGCCGTGGAACCGATCAAGCTAGGGGAGACCGGCAACCCCGATACCGACCTTGAGGCCTACGCCGATTCCGTGCTCTCCCGCCTCCAAGAGGCGCGCGTGGGTGACCAAGTAGCCCAACTCAAGGCCCAACTAGGCCGCATGCGCCCCTCCGACGATGAAGAGTCCTACAACTCACTCTTCGCCGACCTCGTCGCCCTCGAGCAGGCCCGCCGCGAGCTCAATGATCGCGCTTTCCGAGGCGTGCGCTAGCTAGCACTAGGCACTAATCCGCACCCCCGCGCACGCGTTCTAGCGTGCGCGTTAATCCTCGTCCGGCTCGTAAATCCGATCTTCTTGGACTCCATCTGCCGCGCCCTTGCCGCGGCGCTTGCCCTTGTTGTAATCCTTGAGTTCGCGCATACGCGGTTCTGGGTCCAACCGATTGGCCACAGCCTTGCGCGCGGAACGCACTGCGGCCTTAGTAGCGGGGGAGTTGACGGCCTTCTCATAGGCGCCCTTAATTTGGTGATAGCGCTTGCGCCCAGCCTTGGTTCCAAAGACGTATCCGGCGGCAGCACCCACAACAAATTGGATCATCGGAAACTAGTCATCCCCTTCTTCAGCCGGCTCGACAGCCAGCGTTTGCGTACAACGTACGGGAAACGTGCAATTCTCATGAACAGCCTACCTGCCTTAGCAGTCTTGGGCAGGCGGCGGTGGCGCAGCGGAGCCACCAGTAACGGGGAGTAGAGATAGGGAATAGATATGACGTGAACTCTTCCCATAATGCATTCGCTTCAGTTAACTTAATACCTGTGAAGACTTCTAAGCATACGTATGCGGCATCGGCAGCCGTAGCGATGTCGGCGCTGCTCACCGCCAGCGTGGCGGCAGCAGAGCCCCGTACCGCCGGGCTCGAAGAGCCGCGCGAAGTCACCGTGAGTGAGGATTAGCGTTCACCGTCCCTTAACTACCGGCCCATGTACGTGGGACATGAGAGCTGTAGACTCTTATACGGTTTCTCGCTCGGAAGTATACGAAGGAAGTCTATGACTAAGCCAAAGATCATGACGGTGTACGGGACTCGCCCTGAGGCAATCAAAGTGGCACCGGTCGTCAAGGCATTGGAGAAGGACGAGCGTTTTGAATCCGTAGCTGTCTCCACCGGCCAGCACAAGGAAATGCTGGAGCAGGTCAACACTATGTTTGGAATCGAGCCCAAGCTGGACCTTCACCTCATGAAGCCCGGTCAAAGACTCAATGAGATTGTCTCCCGCGCGCTTATGGGGCTGGATGCGATCATCGATGCGGAACAGCCTGACGTCATCATCTCCCAAGGTGATACTTCCACGGCTATGGCCGCAGCACTAGCGGGTTTCCATCGCGGGGTGAAAATCGTCCACCTTGAGGCGGGCCTGCGCACCGGCGACATCCACTCGCCGTTCCCGGAAGAAGCCAACCGCAAGCTCATCGGCCAGGTCACGGAACTGCACCTAGCGCCGACGGCGGGCTCGATGGAGAACCTGCGCCGCGAAAATGTCCGTTCCAAGGACATTGCGGTTACCGGCAATACCGTCATCGATGCGCTACTTGAGGCTGCAAGCTGGGATACCGAATTTGAAGACCCCGCAGTGCAGGAGGCGGCTCAGTCAGCTAAGCGCCTCGTGGTGGTCACCACCCACCGCCGCGAAAACCTGGAAGCCATGAAGGAAATCGGCGGGGCCGTCAAGGATTTGGCAGAGAGCTATCCGGACATTAACTTTGTTCTGCCACTGCACCTCAACCCCAAGGTCCGTGAGGCCGTGCTTCCGGAGGTTGAGTCCTTGCCTAACGTCATCATCACAGATCCGCTGCCTTATGACCAGTTCACCAAGCTTCTGGATCGTGCAACCATTATCCTCACCGACTCGGGCGGAGTTCAGGAAGAAGCCCCGGCTCTGGGCAAGCCGGTCTTGGTCATGCGCCAAAACACCGAACGCCCCGAAGCCGTTGTGGCCGGCACTGTGAAGCTTGTGGGCACCAACCGTAGCCTCATCGTGGCGGAGGCTAAGCTGCTCCTTGATGATGATGCCGCCTACGAGGCCATGGCCAACGCCGTCAATCCCTATGGTGACGGCAAGGCCGCTGAGCGCGCTGTGGCAGCTATCGCTGAGCTCCTTGGAGTAGGGGATCGCCTGCCCGATTTCGCTCCCGAAATCGAGGCCTAACAAAGGCTCAGGAACCAACGAATAAGCACGGCGAGGTGCTCAGCACTTTTCACCGCGCTTAAATGCGTGCTTCCACGTAAAATCAAGACATGGAATCACGAGACATCAAATGCACGAACTCTGAGCGCACCACCGCTTCACAGGTGTTGGCGGATGCGATGTCGGTAGGCCAGCTCAGCGTCACCGAATTCGAGGTGCGCTCCAGCCGTAGTGCTGATGCCACGACTCGTGGCGAGTTGGTTGACCTTGTCGCTGACCTTATCGAGGCCCCAGAACAAGTCTTGTTCGGCAGCCACCAGGTAGCACGTCAACGGCCAAAAGATGTCAAGACCACCAACGGTGATACATCAACCGCTGTTGACCGGGCCCTAGCCCAAATTGAACCCTCTACACAGGGGGCGCAGGGGCTCTCCCTGGGTATCTTTGGCGGTAGCACCGTGCGGGGCATTCCGATCGCTGCTCATCACACCACGATGGGAATCTTCGGTGGCACCGATGTAGATCTTCGTGGCGCCTCCCTCAAAGAACACGTTACGACAATCCAAGCGGTCGGGGTATTCGGCGGCGTCGATGTTTGGGTCCCGGAAGGATTCCGCGTTCGTGTCAACGGCGTCGGCCTCTTTGGAGGACATGACATCAAGGTCGAACGTGGCGCCATCGACCCCGCAGACCTGCCTGCCAGCGCCCCTGAAGTAGTGGTGAACTGCTTCAGCCTGTTTGGCGGGGTAGATGTGCACGTGGTGAAGCGGTAGGAGTCAGCTAAATTCTGATTTCCATTTCTCTTAGAAAAGCAAGAAGGTCGATGCAGCTCACCCCAAAATGATCGGCCACATCAGGGATCTTGACGTGTTTCCGTGAATCAGGGGCTGCGCGCACCTCATTAGTCACAATCGTTGCGTCGTGCCTGAGAGCGGAAGCTATCAACCACGAATCCGCTGCGTCCATGAACACGTTGACAGCTCTGTCCTTGTAGCGTGGTTGACGTTCGTCCGCGACCCAGCGAACCACATCCGTATATAGCGCAAGCTCATTGGCGTCAGTGCTCACGATGTATTGCGTATCTATGTGTTTCAGATACCAATCGAGAGTTGGATCCTTCCACTCTTTCATTTCCTTATCGACGGTCTTGTGGAAATAGGAATCACCCCTGAAAATCGGCTCTTCAAGCTGAACCCACAAAGAGGGAAACACATCGCGTGGATAGACAGATGCCACTGTCCCGATAAAGTTCGTGTCGATCAAATACACGCTAACTGGCCCTCCATTCAGCAGAAGGGGAGTGCGCAATAAGTTTACTTAGGCTGTCAGCAGTTGCAGCTCCAAGGAGTTGAGCAGCTTCTTTCTGCGGAATTTTGCCTGCAACAGTCGCATAGGTTACGGCATCGAAGAATCGAGTTCCCACACGGGCTTTCACCAGACGGTGCCGCGCCGGGCCGCCTTTATTTGATGAGGAATCCGTGGCTTGGGTCGGTTGCGACGCAACGAGAGGAAGGAGTGTGGAAGCCTCACTCCTATCAATGACGTTGAGGTGCACCAGTCTCCACAGAGCAGCTTCTTGGCTCATCCCTGACTTGCGGGAAAGAGTTTTGACGCTATCGAATGAGGAATCACTTGGCGAAACCGTGCTCAAGACGACCTGAGCTGGGGCAAGGAAACTTGCAGCAAATCGATTACACCAACGCTCAATATCGCGGCTTTCCCCGTGATCTGAGATTCCCGGTTGGCCTAGAACCGCGTGTCCTAGTTCGTGCGAAAGGCTGAAAAGTTGGGCTGTCTTGCTGTCGCGGGTGTTGATAAATATCAGAGCATAGGGTGCTTGGATAAGCGTGAATCCACGAAACTCATCGATGCTCAGCGGACGGGTGGTGCTGCTTTCGACAATTGAATTGCGAGACACCAAAATACCTGAGTCCTCAAGAGCCGAACAGAGAGTCTTCACTTTGTCAGGGCCGTGTAGAAAAGTGTCTACGGCGAGCCCGAGGACTTCTTTTGTTCGAGCGGCTATAGCTTCTGGTCTGTTACTCGCATCAGCGCTTCCAAGGAAAGGAGGACCATCGATGCCCTCTTCCTTGGCGAAATCGGCGTACCAATCAAGGCGGGATTCCGAAGCAGCCAAGGTTTCCTCAAGGTTCGGGCTGAAAGTCTCAAGGGAGAGGTTTCGAACCGTCCGAAAATCCGGAACGGAAATCCTAGGCTCGCTCGGGGATTGCAGGAGAAGACGGCCGAAAGGAATCTTAGCTTTCTTGGCGAGGTCCTGCGCCTGATTCAAAGTTGGCAGCGAAGTATTTTCAACCCATTCCCTAATCCGCGGAAAATCCTTCACCAGCTCGTCGAGGCTCAGACCAGTCCGTTCAATTGCCCAATCGAGCACAGCCGGCTCAATGGTCACTCGTACTGTCGTCATTGTCCCTCTTAGGTTTCTGCTGCTTGAAAGCTTGTTACGTTGTGGATGGGGCACTTCGTTGTGATGGGTACAGCTTAGTGGAAGCTTGGAGGGCAAGCACGGGTTTGCGAGGCCGTTGGGGCCAACCGGGGGACATTTGAAAACGAGAGCACCCCCACCAGATAGCATAAAAGCAGGTCGGTAGGGGTGATTTATGTGCTCCTCCAACTGGGCTCGAACCAGTGACCCTTCGATTAACAGTCGAATGCTCTGCCAACTGAGCTATGGAGGAATGTGTGTGGGTTGCTTGAACAAAGGCTTGCTCGCTGCAACGAGATGTAACTATATAAGGTCTGCGGTGTTCAATACAAATCGCCAGCGCAGAACGCTTTTTCAAGTGGTCCAGTGTGGCATCTTTCAAGCCTGTGCCCAAGCAAAGCTAGACTGTCCGTCAGATATCACTCGCAGGGAAGAGGTAGAGGTTTCTTCATGTTCGTTGGACACACTCGCTTTAGTCTCTTCGTCCCCGATTCGGCGTCGTGGCGTGCGAGCAACGAGGAGTCCGGGTTCTCGGAAGACGAGTACCGCGACTACCTCTACGACGATGCACGCCTGTCGTTGCGCACGGACATTTTCCTCAATCACACCGTGCCAACACTTGCGAAGGCCGCCGAAGGTTTCGACGTGAAGCACGTTGTCTCCTTCTCTGAGTCCTTACCGCAGAATTTTAAGGAGCAGCTGCAGGAGGCAGCGGACAGCTTCGACATAGTGCACCTCGATGAGCTTCCGGATGGTGATAGCGGATGGACTGCAGTGCGCCGCTACGTCCAAGGAATCGGGTTTAAGGGCACGTTTGGGCGCTACCGGCTAGATGACGATGACGTCTTGTCCTCTCACTATTTCCAAGCCACAGCGCCCTATATCAAACCCGAGTTTGAAGGAATGCTCGTCAGCATGCCGCTCGGCATTGAGGCGGTCTATGCGGATGGTCAGTTCTTCCACCTGCGTGAAGCCCACACACCTATGAACTCGATGGGTCTGATGTCCATCTGCTCCGTGGAGGAAGACGGCACCGTCGTGGAACCCCAGAGCGGACCGCACGACAAATCAGATCGCTATACGCCAGTGATTTTGGATGCCTCCAAGGTGGGCTACATACGGGCGATCCATACAGGTCAGGACAACGCCATGCGTCATGAACCAGGAGTGGTCATGGCACGCCTCATGGAGAACATGGCAGCCTTCCCACCTTTCACGGATGTCGCCGCCCTTGAGGCGGGCTTTCCCACGGTGGCCAATCAGATGCAGCGCACAAGCACGCCGCTGAGCATCGACGACACCGTTGGCGGTGGTCAGCACTATCTTCTGCAGCCCGCCAGCGGGGACGTCAGTTTTGTCATCCACGGAGAATCAGAGTGGGAACTTGATAATGAGCTCCTTGTGAGCCTGTGGATCGAGGATTCCCGTGGGCGACGCGTTTCCTCTTACAAGACAGTCGAGGGGTTTGCTGCCTCCAATAACCCCAGCATCGGGCATTTCGCGTACGTTCCGACGGAGAGCGGAACCTTTCGGACCCTGGTGAGCCTTCATTTGGAGCACGGCTACGTCCTTCGTGGCTTCCGGATTCTGGCACAAAGCGAGCGAGCCGAGGGAGTTCGGGTCGCAAAGATTGTCACGCAACTTCGAGGTGGGAAGGCGCGTTTCGTTAGCATCGAGGACTGGGAATCAGCACGAAGCCAAGGCGTGCGTGGCCTATTTGACCAAGCTATCGACAGCGTTTATCAGAATCGGATGAGCATCGTGGCTAACGTGCGCAGCGTTCTTGGGGAAGACCGTGCCAATAAAGTCATCGCGCGCTTGGACCAGCTGAACAAGAAGCTACGCAACTAGGGGCGGCCCTAGTCTGAGCTGGCAAACACCTCGTCCTCGAAGAGTTGCTCCCAATCGCCAGCTAGTGATGCTGCGTAGCCGAGAATTCCGGTGAGAAGCATTTGTGGGGCAGGGGCATGACCTTCGCCCCAATCCCCGAGGAGAAGCCTCCACTGCTGTGTGCGCTCTGCCACGGCCTTGGACCACGGCAGATAGTGTTGGGTGTAATGTAGCTCATCATCCTCGTTCTGAAGGTAAGCCACGTAGTTATCGAAACCCTTGCCATATTCAGTGACCAAGTCGAAGGTCATGGTGGTCTCGGAAAGCTTTCGGCTGCTCCAGCACTTTCTGCGGTATGCCTTTACCTGCGGCTCAAGGTAACGCCCGATATGGGTTTGGGGGTTTGAGACTACAGCCAATGAACCGGGAAAGCGGCGCGAAAAGTATAGCGCAGCAAATCCACCGGCTGATGCCCCAAAGAAGATAGCCTTCTTCCCTAGGTCCTCGATAGGCACATCAGGGTAAAAGCTAGCGAAAATATGAGTCAAGCAGGAAGTGAGGTCTTTCTGAAATGGTCGCGTCTCATCCCCTGTGAACCATCCAATATTTGTGCCTCGGTCGAGTGATGGATCGGAGATGTACACCACGTTCG
The DNA here is from genome assembly GCF_001808885.1 of Corynebacterium sp. HMSC074E01. Classification (NCBI taxonomy): domain Bacteria; kingdom Bacillati; phylum Actinomycetota; class Actinomycetes; order Mycobacteriales; family Corynebacteriaceae; genus Corynebacterium; species Corynebacterium sp. HMSC074E01. The sequence goes on along the minus strand of NZ_KV794825.1, from coordinate 53,125 downwards.
CGTCAACGCCTTCAACCATCTGCCTTCCAATGAAGACAGGAAGAGTGGCCTTCGCCAGGTTGATCGCCGCGTGAAACAACACGATCGTGGTATCGGCGCCGCGATCCTCAACGAGCAAATCCATGAACGCAGCGCCGTAGCGAATCGAAATCGCCTCAGCTTCCTCGGAAGAGCTAGCGGGCACGGGGGAGCTGAGAAACTCCTCGACAGAGTCGAAAAAAGTCGTTGAAGCGCCGTAGCGCGCGTAGTTTCTCCTCAGTGCCATAGCCGCCTACTGTAGTCGCACACGCAGCACACCTGGGAAACGCTCACTCAGGGGATACAGGAATGAAGCATGGGCTGAGACAAAACACCGACATCGACCCATTCGACCGCAAGCCGGTAACCGTCACCGTGCTACCGTATTTAGCAGCGAATTAATAGAAAGGCGGACATGGTTCCGAACACAACTGATTCCCGTTCCTTTGGCAAGGTTAGCGTCGTTGGCCTTGGCTACATCGGCCTTCCCACCGCCGCGTTCATAGCTTCCAAGGGGATCCCAGTAGTCGGCATCGACGTGAATCAGGATGCTGTAGACAGCATCAACGCCGGCACGGTGCCTTTCTTCGAACCAGGCTTCGGGGAGCTGCTTGCAAGAGTCGTCGAGGACGGAACGCTAGCGGCCCAGACGGAACAGGTCGATGCCGATGCCTACATTGTCTGCGTTCCCACTCCATTTCGTGAGGACCACAGCGTAGACATCAAGTACATTCGTGCGGCATCCGAAGCGCTTGCTCCTTACCTGAAACCCGGTGCACTTGTAGTGCTCGAGTCCACCTCACCTCCTGGAACCACGGAGGATATGGCCAAGCATCTCATTGAGTTGCGCCCTGACCTGTCCCTCAATGACGAGGATGAGAACGCCATCTTTGTCGCCCACTGCCCGGAGCGCGTTCTTCCCGGCAAGATGATGGAGGAGATGGAGAACAATGACCGCGTCATTGGCGGTCTGACTCCGAAGGGTGCTCAGCTTGCCCGTGACCTCTACGCCACCTTCTGCACCGCAGACCTGCTTCTCACCAACGCCACGACCGCTGAGATGGCAAAGCTCACGGAAAACTCCTTCCGCGATGTCAACATCGCCTTTGCTAACGAGCTTTCCCTCATCTGTGACCGCCTTGGAATTGATGTCTGGGAGCTCATTGAGCTGGCCAACCACCACCCTCGCGTCAATATCTTGCAGCCCGGGCCAGGCGTGGGTGGACACTGCATCGCCGTTGACCCGTGGTTCATCGTCTCCGCTGCACCCGAAGAAGCAAGACTCATCCAAACGGCGCGCAACGTCAATGACGGAAAGCCACAGTGGGTCATCGACCAAGTTCTCAAGGCACTTGAAGACAAGGAGAATCCTGTTGTTGCTGCCCTCGGTATTGCCTTCAAGAACGATATCGATGACCTGCGTGAATCGCCGTCCCTCGAAATCGTCAAACGCCTCGGCGTTGATAACCCGCAGCTAGATATCCGCGTTGTCGAGCCCAACGTGGAGGCATTGCCACCGGTGCTGAGCAACCTTTCAAACCTGACAAAGCAGGACACGGAGGAAGCCATTGCAGCAGCCGACGTCGTCCTCCTTCTGGTCAACCACCGACAGTTCGTCGAGCTTGATCAATCTCTGCTCGGCGGCAAGACAATCATCGATACCAAGGGCATTTGGCGCTAAATTAAGCGGTTAGACTAGCCACTCACCATCACTTGAAAGCCAGGAGGCAGCACGAAGCGTGAGGATTCTCGTTCTCTCTCAATACTGGGCTCCCGAGAACGGAGTTCCGCAGCGCCGCTGGTCATGGTTGTCCAAAATCCTTGTCCAGGCCGGGCATGAAGTCCTCGTCATTGCGCCACCACCGCATTATCAGCGCCGCCTCGGGCTCAAGCAGTGGTTCTCGCGGAAGAATATCCTTGGTGCGAACGAGCTAGAAACCGGAAACTCCGGCGAAAAGATTCTGCGCTCCGGTTTCTTTCCAGCTGGTCCCTCGCTGACGCACCGCATCCTTAACCAGGCCTCAGTAGCTGGCTCAATGCTGTTTATGCAAGCGACTAAGCGCAAGCAGCTCAAGAGCTTCAAACCAGATCTGGTTATCGGCACCGTCCCGGCCCTTCCCACGGCTGTCGTTACGCAGTTCGTTGCCAGAATTCTCCACACTCCCTACATCATCGATCTCCGTGATGCGTGGCCGGAGCTGCTGAAAGAAAAAGGCGACTGGAATTCAGGAACAGGCAAACGCTCTATTCGTGAGATTGTCCTGACCAAGGGGCCCTTCCAACTGCTCACGGCGCTCACCGAGCGCGCCATGAATCGCGCCCTGCACCACGCTGATGGCATCATGACGACCTCACAGGACCTCACTGAGCACATGGAACAGGACGATGTCAGTAGGGGAGCGGCGGGTGCTCGTCGCATCCGGACGGTGCGTAACGTCTTTCCGCCCAAGACCGAGTTCATCGCCAGCGACAAAGGACAGCAGTCTTCCAAAGAACTGAATGTCCTCTACGCCGGCACAGTAGGACGCGCGCAGAAGATCGACAATGCCGTGAAGGCAGTCAAGATTGCACAAGACCGTGGTTACGACATCAACCTTCGCATCGTAGGCGATGGAGCAACCTGGCACGCCACCAAGGCCACGATTGAATCCCTGGATATCAACGCAACCATTGAGCATCGAGTCCCCGCCGATGAGCTTCAGAACATCTACGAGTGGGCCGATACTGCCCTAGTGCACTTGACTGATTGGGAGCCGCTCAACCGCACGGTTCCGTCGAAGACCTATGAGCTGATGTCCTTGGGTGTTCACACCACTGCGGTGGTCCAAGGCGAGGCAGCACGTCTCATTGAAGAGCTCGGCGCGGGGGTCGTCGTTCCTCCGGAGAACCCGGAAGCACTCGCTGAGGCTTGGGCTGCGCTTATCGGCGACCGCTCGAAGCTCACCGTTTCTCCTTCCGGGCGCGAGTGGGTCGCCACCCAGCGCGATGAGGTTGTCCCTGAAGCATTCCTGGACATCGTCTATGCCGTGAACAACCAGCACGAAGAGCCATAGGCCAGGAGAATAGGTTCACCGATGCGCATATCTTCTCTTGACGGGTTTCAGCCGTTGGACTCCGCCTATGCCATGTTGTTGGAGTCCTCCGAACAACCTTTTTCTTTCCCACCGGCTACATCCCCAGTGACGTTCTGCTTTGCCGCGGAACAGCTCTCTGATGTCGCTGAGCTCCCGCTCGTTCTCGTCGATACCGATGCTAATGAGGCTTTGCCCATCCTCCGCGATTATGCGGCGAAGAATCGCCACGTTGAGTATTGGGCCCCGCGGGCGGATACGGCGCGGCTCCAGCAGATAGCGCTGGCGCAAGACAGCCACGATCTGTCGATTACAGGTAGCCGTCTCACCATGAACTGGATACAGGTTTGCATCGGTCCTGCTACCGAGCACGACCGCTCGTGCGAGGACTGGGTGCAGGGGCTTAAGGCTGCTACAGCTCCGGTAGAATTCACCGAATCCCCCGGTGTCGCTGCCCCTGAGGTGTCATTGAGAAGCCTTGTGATCTCTCGTATCACCCCATTGGCTAAGCCACTCAAGAAGTACCTTCCGGGTTCTGTGGTGATTGTGCTGTACAAGATTCTGGAGAAGATCCGATGAACAACCTTTTGCCTGGCGTATCCGTGGTCATCCCATCCTTTGTCGCCGACGCATCAGAGATGACAGAAGAAATTGCAGCCACAAGCCTCGGTTCTGCTCTTGCCTCCCTTGCGGAACAGAGCTTGAGAAAAGACCTCATCGAGGTTCTCATCACCCTCAACGGTAAAGGAGTCGCTGCTGCCAGCGGAGAGGCTATGCAGATCGCATTGCGCGACAGCTTGGCCAGCCGCTTCCCAGAGCTAAGCATTCGGGTGCTACGCAGCCTGGCTCCCGGTGCCGGGCGCGCCCGTAATCTTGGAATTGCCTCCGCAAGCCGCCGCTTCATCGCTTTTCTTGATGACGATGACACCCTTCAACCAAAGTATCTCGAAACTGGCCTTGAGAATGCCGACGACGGCGCTATTATTCTCTTGCCCATCGTCGACACCACCGACGGGGCGTCCACCCAGGACAACTCCCTCAACGCCCGCATCACGACGTTGCGCGGTACGGCGGTTCCAGTTGCCGCCGCGCCGTGGGCGCTTGGCTTCAATGCCAGCAAAATCATTCCGACCGCACTAGCTCAGCGCTACCGCTACGATGAGTCACTCCGCTCCGGAGAGGATGTGGCGTATTTCGCGAACTTTCTCAGCCGCCCAGGACTGCTTCTTCGCACCCCACAGGTGGGGGAGGGGGCTGCCTATGTGCGCTCAATTCACCCTGACTCGGTCTCACGCCAACGTGAGAGCTTCGATTTCAACGTGGTGCAGCGTCTGGAATGCATTGCCAAGCTCCGAGACATCGAGGAAGCAAACAGCAAGCAGCGAGCACTAGAAAAGCTTGAGCACGCCCAGTTCGGTTTCGTGGAGAACTATCTCACAGCACACCCGGGCGAGGTGCAGCGCGCAATTGACACCGCCGTAGATGTCGGCGTTCCAGGTTTGAATTGGGAGAACCTCCGCCATGAAAGGGCTAGCCGCCTGGTGTTTTCATATTGCTTTCCTCCCTACGCGGACACCTCAGCCAATGTGACGGCGAAGGTGATCCGGAATGACGCAGAGCTTGTTGACGTCTTCTATGCCAACATGCGGCGCGTCCGCGGACGTGACGATTCAACCAGGTTGATTGTCGATCCCTACCTTATCCATGCCGAGGAGATCGATGTCGTGCCCTCTTTTGCGCATTGGGGCGCGATTTGCTCCTACGCACGCCAGGCGGCACGCAAAGCAAGCAAGCGGGCTAGAAGACAAGGCGGCTATGAGTCGGTGTACTCCCGCGCCCTATGGTCTGGCTCCCACGTCGCCGCTGCCCTGTTCAAAGACAAGCACCCGGGGACGCGATGGGAAGCAGAATTCTCCGACCCTTTGAGCGTTGGTGTGGACGGCACGCCCCGTCCGGGCGAGCTAACGAGGGGTATGACAACTCATCACCTGCGGAAGATGGTTGAGCGCTCCAACTGGTCGGGACTCTCGTACACAACTCACTTCGAGCTCACCGAGCTTGTCACCCTTCTTTATGCAGATGAGGTGATTTTCACCAATGCCAATCAACGGCAGGTGATGCTGGAGCGCTATACGGAGGAATTTCAATTTTTCGTTCGCGAGAAATCGACGATCCGTCACCATGCTGTCCCGACAGCGGAAATGTACCACTTGGTGGAGGCGGACTATGCCCTTGCCCCAGACTGCATCAACATTGCTTACTTCGGAAATTTCTACGCCAATCGCGGAATAGGAGATGTCTTGACCGCGCTTGCGGAACATCCACAACGCGAGAAGTTCGTCCTGCACATCTTCACCTCGAATCCGGAAAAACTGAGACGGCAGTTGTGGGGGAATCCAGCAGCTGGCAGTGTCCGGATCAACGGTTACGTTCCCTATCTGGAGTTTCTTAACGTTTCCACGAATTTTGACGTCTTGGTGGTCAATGACACCGACACGGTGGGAACAGCATTCAGTGTCAATCCATTCTTGCCTTCGAAATACGCCGATTACGCTGGGAGCGGAACAGCCGTGTGGGGCATCGTGGTCGAAGACTCGCCGCTATCTAAGTTACCGTTGACGTACTGCACGGCTTCGGGTGATTCTGCACAGGCAGGCACGGTGCTAGACGAACTTCTTGGGAAGTCTGAGTAGAATACTCGTTAGTAAAACTCGGTCTGCGTGAAGTAGGCGCTTCCTTTGATAGGCCGAGAGTGGACACACTGGTGTCATATCACTCGAAAACCGATGAAGGAATGGAAGGGCTGATGCATGTGGCACGCCATAAATGGCGAAGCTCCAAAACTGCACAACGCGGAGTTGAAGAGCTCAATGCCCAGGTTGCCCGGCATGAGGGCCGGGTGCAGATAGTAAACCCAGAGGGGCTCCACCCCTTGGCTACACGCCCGACGCTGCGTGAGTACATTTCGCAGCTGTGGGCACGCCGTTTCTTCATTACTGCGGATGCTCGGGCAAAGGCACTGCGAACCACTCGTGATTACCGTCTGTGGCAGTTATGGCTCGTTCTCAACCCGCTCTTTGATGTAGCTCTGTACGGGTTCCTTTTCGGCATACTCTTGAAAACCTCCAGGGGCATTGAGAACTTCATTGGCTTTCTCTTTATCGGCATTATCTTTATGTCGATGATGACGGGGCTGATGAACTCTGGCATCAGCCTCATGCAATCCTCGCGCTCCATGATCCGCGCGTTCCAGTTTCCACGTGCATCTATCCCTTTCTCGACGACTCTACGGTCAATGATCGATAACGTCTTACCAGCCATGGTGGCGTTGTTAGCGGCTTTCCTTTTTCAGTGGGGAACGTGGCCTTCATGGACATTGATACTCGTAGTTCCGCTGTTTGTGTTGATCCACATCTTTGGTTGCGGGCTTATGATGATCACGGCGCGCCTTACAGCCCAGATTCCTGAAGCAAAAACCATTCTGGGTCTTGTGAGCCGCGGACTCTTCTTCTTATCCGGTGTGATGTTTTCCATCGATAGGTTCGCTGAGCATTCAGCTGTTCACCAGGTCATGTCGGCCAATCCGTGCTACATCTTCCTTACGGCAGTGCGTGATGCTTCGATTTATCGTACCGCACCTAGTCTCGCGACCTGGGGAGAGCTTGTGGCCTGGAGCGTAGGAGCCTTTGTGCTTGGTTTTATCTTCTTCTGGAGGGCGGAGGATAAGTATGTTCGACTCGTCTAAGTTGCCTGCAGCACCTGGTGAGTACCTCGAAACGAAAAAGAAGGTCACGGATGAGAAAGGCGAGGACCAATCGCGGGAAGGCTTTATAGAAGAACCATCTGTCGCCGAACCACCAGCGCAGTCGCAATCTGACCTCGATATCAATTACGTGGAGCGAGCGAACGTTGTCGTAGACAACGTGTCCAAGCGCTACGTGATTAGTCAGGGCCGCTCCTCTGATGCGAGTATGACTCGCGTGAGCCATGGAAAAACTGTCGTTAATGCAATCGTTAATGCTTCGCTCATCGCGCTACCCGGTGAATCGATCGGCATTATTGGCCTCAATGGTTCAGGAAAATCGACTCTGTTGAGCATGATTGCCGGAGGCTTAGCTCCAACATCGGGGCGGATTCTGACGCGCTCCCAGCCCACGCTCATGGGCGTGTCCCCGGCTCTTCAGCCAGATCTGTCCGGGGAGCACAATATCTACCTGGGGTGCTTGGCTCTGGGAATGAGTCCTGCCGACGCAAGAGCGCAAATCCCTGAGATCGCGGAGTGGACCGAACTCGGTGATGCGATCAAACGACCAATGAAGACCTATTCGTCCGGTATGTCAGCACGCTTGTCTTTCGCAATTTCGACAGCAGTGAGGCCAGACATCCTCATGATTGATGAAGCCCTGTCCACTGGTGACGCCGCCTTCGGTGCAAAGGCTAGCGCCCGAATGCACGAGCTCCTTGAGCGCGCCGGAAACTTGTTCTTGGTTTCGCACGCCATCAAGGAAATTGAGAACAACTGCAACCGCGCGATCTGGATCTCAAAGGGACGTATCATCGCTGATGGCTCAACGGATGCAGTGGCGGGACAGTATCACGAATGGGCAAAACTTATGGGTAGGGAAGATAAGCAGCCTGCGCACGACTTTCTCGCAGAAGTCATGGCTGCTTACCGGCCACCTATGGTGCTCCTCGAGAAGCCACTCGGCGGTGAAAAGTAGGATGCGAAGCGTACAGAGTCGTGCCGGTGAAAACCATCTGGCGTCGTGTGCAGCATGTATTTAACAACTTTCTTACACACAAAGGATTGACTTTCATGAGGCTAGATTTCTTTCGCCGCGGACGGGGACTGACTCTCTTGGCTGCCGCTTCCGGTGTGCTGCTTATCGCTGGCATTGTGGTGGGTGGGGGCCTTGCTAGTCGTGCATTGCTTGTTGGCACAGCACTGTTAGGTGTCTTTTTTGCTGCAATGTCGATTTCAGCGCGGAAGCATGCAGAGGGAATGATTAAGGATTCTCTTCGCCGTAGCGCTCGTCTTGAAAACCAAGTCAAGCGCTTGGTTGACACTGCACAAGAACAGAATCGATTGGCAGAACGCCAAGCATTGAACACACTCACAGCAGGCATTACTGAAAAGGAAAAGAGCCAAGGACGACAGCTCCATAGTGTTTTCGCGCCGGCCACCATTCCAGCGTCGCACATCATCGCGCGCCCGGCTGCGCACACTGCTGGACGTATCGCAGCCGATCAGGAGATGACTGAGGATAGTTCCGACGTGCTGTATATCCTCATGAACGCCCCGTCTGAGGTATGGACGCGAAAAGTCGAACTTATTGGACCCGCCAGCGTGGAGGAAGACCTGCGCGAAGTCGCGCGAGTAAGTCGAATCCGCGCGCCGCACTTTCTGGGAAAGCCTGATCCAGATGCCAGCTATCTTGTTGTGGACGAAAACCAGTTTGAAAATGGCTTATGGTCGGGCCTTTTGTCCACGCAAAAGACCACTGCATTCTTCAGTCTTCTCGAGCACATAACAAAGGCAAAAGAGAACGGAGCGGTAGTTGTCGTTTTAGCCAGTGACGCTTCAAACCACTTCACGGATGAGCTTCGTAGCCAAGCTACGGTAGTGGTACGCGGTGACTCTGCGACATGGGACTGGGAAGGCGATATTCATGCGCCGGTAATCCAAGCATTGCTCCAAGTCGAGACATTGCCTCGCAAAGAAGCTGGCCTCAACCTTACGGATAAAGGAGAGTCATAAATGAGCTCAATCGTTGTCTACGGCGATGTAAATTCCAACGCTATTGATGGCTCCTCCATCTGGTTGATGTCGGTCTCCGAAGCGCTGGCCAGAGTGTTCGATGAGGTTCATATACAGTTAAAGAATTTTCCACAAAACCGTGCATTGTTGGAAGCGGTTGATGGTTTCGACAACATCTACTTGCACGAACCAAAAGGCATTGCACATGATGCTGCGTTGAACACACTGGAAGCAACCCATCTAGTTGAAAGACTCACCGAACAGACAGATGCTTCGGCCGTTGTCGTCAGAGGGGCTCAGGCTGCTTATGATTTCTGCTCGAATGAAAAGATATCTCCGAAGCTTTGGGCGTACGTAACCGATCTTCCATTCCCGCCAAGCAAGCTGTCACCCACGAATACCCAACGTTTGAAGCATATCGCGCAGCATTCGCGCAGGATTTTTGCACAGACAGAGGCAGCCCGCTCCTACTGGGAAGCACTAGTTCCGGAAGCAGCCGGCAAAGTCTTATTGATTCCTCCAATGGTGCCTGATTACGCTTTTGTCGATGAAAGCAGCATCCAGAGAGCAGAATCAGAAGCCGTAAGAATTGTTTACGCAGGGAAGCTTGCACGAGAATGGCGGACGCTTGAGATGTTGAAGCTGCCGAGCGCACTAAAGGAACTCGGAATTGATGCTCACTTAGACGTAGTCGGCGCAAAGTTTAACAAGGCAAAGGATGACCCCCGATGGGTTGGAAAGATGCGCAGCGCGCTGGAGGAAGCAACCGCGGATCCTGAGAGCGGAGTAACATGGCATGGTGCTCTTCCACGTACTGAGTCCATTGAAAAAATCAAAAAGGCGGATCTAGGATTTGGATGGCGCACCGCAGAACTTGATTCAAGCCTTGAAGTGTCAACAAAAGCACTGGAATACAGTGCAGCGGGTGCAGTACCGATTATTAATGAAACCGAGGATCATCAACAGCTCTGGGGTGACGATTACCCGTTTTTCGTACGCGCCGATGACTCCATTGACATGGTTGCCGCCAAGATAGCCCAAGGCCTCTCCCACATGGATTTGGCACGGCAAAGCGCAAAGCAAGCAAGCGAGTACTTTTCCATGGGACAAGCCCGAGCTCGTTTTAAGGAGTACTTTGAGCGAGCGGGTGCGCTTTCCGACGCCGCGAGAAGCCAAGGGGTAAATTCTTGCCGTGTAGTAGTGGCCTCTCACGACCTGAAATTCATGGGAGAGCTTATGGATTTTCTAGTTCGCAATCCACTGTTTGAGGTTCGCCAAGATCAGTGGGCAACGTTGCATGCCCATGATGCCGCAGTGAGCCAAGAACTTGCCGAATGGGCTGATGTGGTCTTTTGTGAGTGGGCTGGCCCTTCTCTCGCGTGGTACTCGAACAACCTCCCAGACGGAACACGACTGATTTCTAGGCTACATAGGTTTGAGCTTAATGGTCCTTGGATGCGAGAGGTCAACTGGGAGAACGTAGAAACGCTGGTGTTCGTCTCAGATTGGGTCCGCACCCAAGCTATTGAGCGTTTCGGATTGCTGAGAGAAAAAACAATGGTTCTGCCCAACACCGTAGACACGCTCGACTTTGACCGGCCAAAGAACGCGAACGCTCAATTCACATTGGGGCTTGTGGGATTGGTTCCGTTTCTTAAGCGTCCTGACCGAGCACTCGATCTTATTGAAGAACTGGCATCCATTGACAAGCGGTATACATTGCGGATTAAAGGGCGCATGCCCTGGGAGTATCCGCACGTGTGGAATGACCCAGTCGAAAAGCAGCTCTACCTAGATTTCTTTGAACGCATCGCACGAAGTGAAGCACTCCAAGTGCACGTAACTTTCGACCCTTTCAGCGCAGATATTGCTTCTTGGTATCGCGGAATTGGCTATATTTTGTCTCCAAGTGAAATAGAGAGCTTTCACCTTGCACCTGCCGAAGGCATGGCGGCACGAACCATACCCGTTTTTTGGGAGCGGGAGGGAGTATCCGAAGTTTTTGGTGAGCACGCGGCAGGTTGGACTCAAGAGACTCGTATAGAGAGAATCCTCCAAAATTGTGACCGCAAAAACTTCGAAACGAACGGCAGTTCAGTGAGGGATTTTGCAAAGAAGTGGGATATTAAGGCAATCACACCCCAGTGGGAGAATCTCTTGGCAGGGAACCAGACCGCTAGTCTAGTCTCGGAGCTGAAAGGGAACGTTCCTAAAATATGAACTCCGCATGCGAAGTGGTAGCTCGTGAAGAATCGAATGCTTCCGTGTACTACTATGATGTTATCCCAACGCCTAGGCGTAAATGGCGTTGCTGTGGGACGAAAGCAAGATGAAAAGTAGGGAGAACTGTGGCTCCACGTATCGTTGAATCGGCTGAGGTTTCGGTTGATGCGCAAATCGGCGACGGGACCTCAATTTGGCACCTAGTGCAGGTGAGAGAAAACGCCAAGATCGGAAAAAACTGCATTGTCGGGCGGGCCGCCTATATTGGCGAAGGTGTCGAAATAGGTGACAATTGCAAGATTCAGAATCTAGCACTTGTTTATGAGCCGGCAAAGCTGGAAAATGGTGTGTTTATCGGGCCGGCAGTAGTTCTAACCAATGATCAATATCCTCGAGCGATTAATGAAGACGGTTCATTGAAGAGCGCGAGCGATTGGGAACCAGTTGGCGTGACGGTACGTGAGGGTGCAGCTATCGGAGCCAGAAGCGTTTTGGTGGCTCCAGTTGAAATTGGTCCTTGGGCGCTGGTTGCTGCGGGCTCAACTGTGGTCAAAGACGTACCAGCGTTTGCCTTGGTCGCTGGAACTCCGGCCAAACAGATTGGTTGGGTGGGTAAGGCTGGCCACAAGCTGGTACCTGTTGAAGGCAAAGAGAGTACTTTTACGTGCCCCAAGACTGGGCAAAAATACATTGTGCTAGACGGAGAGTTGAAAGTTAAAAATGACTGATAAGAGTTTTATTCCTGCTGCAAAACCCATTGTTGGTGATGAAGAGCGCGAAGCAGTAGATCGTGTTCTGCTGAGCGGAATGATTGCCCAAGGGCCTGAAACGTCTCGATTTGAGGAAGAGTTTTCTCAAGATGCTTTGAATGGGGTCCCTGGCGTAACAGTGAATTCAGGTACCTCGGCACTGCACCTCGGATTGTTAGCCGCGGGAATTGGCCCAGGGGATGAAGTAATTGTGCCGTCTTTTACCTTTGCAGCGACTGCTAACTCTGTCGCAGCGACGGGCGCGAAGCCTGTGTTCGCCGACATCGATGAGTACTTTACTCTTGACGCTAAGGACGTGGAGACAAGGATTACCGACCGTACGAAGGCGATCATGCCAGTACACCTTTATGGTCATCCCGCGAACATGGAGGGGCTCCTTGGACTAGCGCAAAAGCACGATGTTCTTCTCCTTGAAGACTGTGCACAGGCCCACATGGCAACTTGGGACGGGAAGTTCGTCGGAACGATGGGCCTGTTTGGTGCATTCAGCTTTTACCCGACCAAGAACATGACTTCCGCCGAAGGCGGTTTTGTCTCTTCCAAGGATGAAGAATTTCTCCGCAGAGTACGGCTTTACCGAAATCAAGGAATGGAAGAACGCTACCGGAACGAGGTTGTTGGGTACAACAACCGAATGACCGATGTTCATGCAGCAATTGGCCGCGTCCAGCTCAAAAAGTTGCCGGAATGGACTGCTACCCGGCAGAAGAACGCAGAATTTCTAAGCACCAACATTACAGGTGTAGAGGTTCCGAAGGTCCATGAGAAGGCTACTCACGTCTACCATCAATACACGATTCGAGTAGCTGAAGACAGGGATGGCTTTATGCAGGCTCTCCGTGACGAGTATCAGATTGGTTCGGGTGTCTATTATCCGATTCCTAACCACGAACTCGAGTCACTCAAGCATTTCGCCGAAGGTTTGGCATTGCCTGAAACCGCAGCTGCGGCAAAGGAATGCTTGTCTCTGCCAGTGCACCCGACTCTGTCGGAAGACGACCTAGAACGCATCGTGGATGCCGTAAACGAGCTAGCAAAGGCCGGTGCCTAATGAGCGATATCTTGCGGTATGCAGTTATCGGACTAGGTTCAATGGGACGCCACCATGTCCGAAACGTTCGGTCCTTGGATGGAGCCCGCCTCGTAGCGCTTGCTGACCCTTTTGGAGATAAGTTCGGAGTCGCCGAGGGACTGCCAGTTTATGAAAACGTTGAGCAGCTTCTTGTGCACGACATCGATGCAGCAGTAGTTGCTGTACCTACGGCCCACCATTACCACGTTGCTATGGCTCTTGCTGATGCTGGCGTACATACGCTGGTTGAGAAGCCTCTGGCCAATACGCTTGAAGAAGCTGAAACGATGGTCAAGACATTCTCCGAGAATGACTTGGTGGGTGCTGTAGGTTACGTGGAACGTTGCAATCCAGCTCTGCTTGAGATGCGGAAAAAGATCGCCGAAGGACTTTTGGGTGAGGTCTACCAAGTATCTACCCGTCGGCAGTCTCCCTTTCCTGCTCGCATCTCCGACGTAGGGGTCGTAAAGGACCTCGCAACGCACGATATTGACCTAACTGCCTGGGTCGCTAATTCAAATTACGCACGCATTTCTGCGACTACGGCACATCGCGCAGGCCGCGAATTCGAAGACATGGTATCTGTAGCAGGGGAACTGGAGAACGGTGTAATTGTTAATCATCTTGTGAATTGGCTTACGCCATTCAAAGATCGTCAGACTGTTGTCGTGGGTGAAAACGGTGCATTGGTCGCGGAAACGGTAATGGGGGACTTGACATACTACGAAAACGGCGTAGGCCCAATCGAATGGGATCAAGTCAGCAACTTCCGTGGAGTGTCTGAGGGAACCGTTACTAGGTATGCCTTGAATAAGCGGGAGCCGCTTGCTGTGGAGCACGAGAATTTCCGCGATGCAATTCTTGGCAAGAGCAAGAAGATCGTAACGATGGAAGAAGCTTTGAACACCATGAAGGTCATCGAAAGCGTCTTGGAGTCTGCAAGCACTCGCCGTCTCATGGAAATGAACCTGTAGGAGAAAAAGATGAATATCGCAGTCGTAGCACTTGGCAAGATCGGGTTGCCACTCGCCGCCCAATTTGCGAAATCCGGCCACAATGTCGTTGGCGTGGATATAAACAAAGAATTGGTAGACACCATCAACCAAGCTCGGGAGCCTTTTCCTGGGGAAAAGCACCTTGACGAGTATCTAAAGGAACTTGTGCCAGCAGGAAAGCTGCGTGCTACTACTGAATACTCTGAAGCGATCCCGCAAGCAGACGCCATCGTTCTCGTCGTGCCATTGTTCGTTAACGATGAGACGTGGGAGCCCGACTTCAATTGGATGGATCAAGCTACCAAGTCACTTGCCGAACACCTGACCCCCGATACTCTAATTTCTTACGAGACAACTTTGCCTGTTGGTACCACGCGCAATCGTTGGAAGCCAATGATCGAAGAAATCTCTGAATTACAAGAAGGCAAGGACTTTGACCTTGTTTTTAGCCCAGAGCGAGTACTCACAGGTCGTGTATTCGAGGATCTGCGCCGGTATCCGAAACTCGTCGGCGGCCTTTCCGATGAAGGAACGCGCAAGGGAATGGAATTCTACGAAGAAGTCCTTCAGTTCGATGAGCGTCCTGATCTACCCCGTGACAACGGGGTCTGGGATATGGGGACAGCCGAAGCTGCCGAGATGGCTAAGCTTGCCGAAACCACCTATCGCGACGTGAATATTGGATTGGCCAATCAGTTCGCGGTGTACGCAGATGCGGCTGGTATTGACGTTTACAAGGTGATTGATGCGTGTAATTCGCAGCCCTTTAGCCATATTCATCGCCCGGGTATTGCCGTCGGTGGGCACTGTATTCCGGTTTATCCGCGCCTGTATTTGTCGACCGACAAGGATGCCTCAGTAGTGCGAGAAGCTCGTAAGTTTAACGCAACTATGCCTGACTACTGTGTTAATCAGCTCGCCAACCTACTTGGAGATCTCAGCGGGCTGAAGGTGGCTGTTCTGGGCGCATCTTACCGAGGTGGGGTAAAGGAAACTGCTTTTTCCGGTGTATTCGCGACAGTGGAGGCACTCCGTGAGCGAAACGCGGATGTCGTCGTGCATGATCCGATGTACAACGCGGCAGAACTTAACGATTTTGGATGGAATGCCTATCAGCTTGGCGAATCGGTCGACGCTGTGATCGTGCAGGCCGACCACGACGAGTACAAATCTATTTCACCAGAGGACTTTCCTGGAATCCGAGCAATTTTCGATGGTCGTAGGATAACGGACGCTGAAAAGTGGAATGGAACTCCGCGTTTAACTATCGGGTAATTCTCTCTGTCACGAAATCAAAGCAAGAGTCAAAGCATCATGATCGGAACCAGCGATAAATACTATGAACAGTCGTTCGTAGAACGCCCAATGCCGCGTACTATTGGGGCACAAGAGCTGATAACTCGATTGCTCAATGAGAATGCATTTTTGAAGAAGCAGCGACCGAGCTTCAGCGTAGGGGAGGGCATGGATCGGCTATCGCTGACCGATCTACGGAATAGGGAAGAGTACGGTTTCGTCAGACAGTTTTCGAGAGAGAACTTGGAGGGCGAGCTCCCTCGACGTCGACACCTTGTTCTGGCCAACGAGTATCCTTCCGCCGACAAACAGTATGCGAACGGATTTGTTCATAGGCGAGTTAAGCTCTATCAAGAATCCGGTTTTGACGTTGACGTCGTTGCTTTCGGGAAAAGAGTAAAGCCAGACGTCTACATTTACGATGGTGTTCCTGTCCTTTCAGGTTATGTAAATGAACTCATTGGACTGCTGTCTATCTATGAATACGCCTCCGTAAGCGTTCATTTTATGAATTCGGAAATGTGGCAGGTCATCAAAAAAGTGATTCCTGAAGATATCCCACTGGCGGTTTTCGTTCATGGGTATGAAGTACGAAATTGGAGCCGTTTACCGTACGGCATCCGAGACCCAAAGGTGTTGAATGGTCGTATTGAGAAGTCGCTTCGGAACGAAGATCTTTGGAAAGAACTAACTGCTTCAAATTCTAAAGTAGACAAGTTCTTCTTTGTTTCCGATTGGTGGCGCACCGCAGCTGGGGAAGACTTAGGAATACGATTTGACCAATCTCGTAGTGTAATTGTTCATAACGTAATTGATGGCAAAATATTTTCCTACGAAGAGAAGGACGCTGACCAAAGATTTAAGATTCTTTGGGTGCGCAGTGCTCACGCATTTAACTATGGTGCTGACATTGCGGCAGAAGTCTTGCGGTCGCTGAAAGAAACTATCTACTGGGACAAACTGCAGATAACGATCGTCGGTGATGGGGAGTACTTCAGCGAGTTCGATGAGTTCCGTGAAGAACCGAATGTGCGTGTTCAGCGGGGGTTCATCTCTCAGAAAGAAATCGCGGATCTGCACAAGGAACACGGATTATTCCTAGTTCCTTCACGCTTCGACACACAAGGAGTTTCCCGCGACGAGGCAATGGGCTCAGGGCTAGTTCCAATAACCAACCCTGTGACGGCTATACCGGAGTTTGTCGATGATTCTTGTGCTATTCAGTTCGAAGAATCGAACATTCCAGGCGCCATAGAAAAAATTGTTGCCCTGTTTGAATCGCCAGAGCGCTTTCTCGCAATGTCGAGAAATGCAGCGCAACGTGTTCGCGCACAAAGCGGCCCATCAAACACTGTGGCAAAAGAGATGGAAATACTACTAGGAAAAGACTCGATGGGGCTCTAAGTGAATGTTTTAGTCGTTGTAAACAGAATTGGCCCGCTAATTGGCCTAGTGCTGGGAGAGATAGAAGCCTCCGGATACACTCCGATCGTTCTTAACGTAAAAGAACGTAAATTATATGGAGCTACAACTCCAGTTCCGGCATGGCTAAATGCAGACGGAGACTTGCCGTCTGCCACGTGGTTCGAGGACGTGCTAACTGAATTCGGCATTGGCTATGTTATCGGCATAGGAATTTGGCCAAGCCTGTTTGCGGCAAAGAACCTTGACCGGCGAACAGTTGTTTCGGTACTTCAGCCTGGTGAGCTTGACTTTAGCCAGAGGAGAAATAAGTCTAAGTTGGTCGCGTTTGAACAGCTCGCCGACTCTGCTGCTGGGTTAGTGTTCCTAAATGAGTGGGAGATGAGCAAAGCGGCTAGTCTCGGCTCAACCGCACCCCACTTCTTGTGGAACCTAGCAGATTCCTCGTGCAGTACAGAAATGCTCGACGAAAGCTCCGACGTAGTTGGTGTCGTTGTCGACACGGAAGAGAACTACGCCTCGGTTTTAGATATCGAGTATGCGGTTAGCAAACTCGGTGAGGCACTTGAGGCTGAGGGGAAGAAAGTACGGGTCATTTCGTCGAATTCCTTCTTCTGGTATAAGGACTTTACCATGGGAAGGTCTTTCCGTAACGTTCTGCGTTTACGGGGAAGAGAATTTTCTAGCCTATTCTTCGTCGGCGGTGACGCAGACTCTCTTGCAGTAGCCGCTTCTCATAACGGGGGCATGGGACGTTGCTACGCTGCAGAACGTATTGAAATGAGGCTCCTAGCGAGAAACCAAAGCTTTCTTTCTGTATGTGGCGTTGACAAGCTTGTTCACGAATACAGCCAACCAGGTGACGCGGGTGGTAGTTCATCTATGGGGAGCCAGAGTCATGGGCGAAGCCTGTTCGCGATAATTGACCAGATAACGGAAAAGGATCTTCCCCGCTATTGGGAGGACTACGGTGATTTCGAAGAATTCAGCCTGTTTTTCTCGGTAGCCGCGGTTGAAAACCGTTCTAATGGTGCTCGGCCCCAAAGAATTCGTAACCTCTTTTTAGAAATGGCGGATAATTGGCTGACGCTCCAAATAGGGATGACAACTAAGTTTCTCGAGCGGCGTTCTAAACTCGTCGAGGATTGGCTCAATTCGGGTAAGCGTTGCGTACTGATATACGGCGAGAATTCAACAAACCCAGTACAAAACCGAGATGCTATCATCCAAGCCTATAGATTGGTCGACTTAGCCTCTTCAATATCTCGGACTCCGAGTCTGTGGTTTGTGCGAGATCTCCATTGGCTGGACTCAAGTATGTTCCCGGAAGGCCCGTCCGCAGACGTGCTGGCTTCCGGCATCTTTGAACTGACGCGATTGGACGATTCTTTCGGTTCGTTCGTAGCGCCTTCTCTTGAAAGCAAGAAGATGTTTGAAACACTTCTTGAATCGAATTGTGAAATTTCATTCGTAGATGATGAGCTTCCTCCCGGGGTAACCCAGTCAGCTTGCGCCCTAGCTCGCGGTCCGGAGGAAGGAATGACATTCGTCTACTCGGGCGGAATTGGAAGTGCGTACCGGATGGACGCGTACCTAACAGCTGTCGCTACGATTCTTCTAGATGAGAGTTCGTCATCGAGTGGCTTCGGTCGAGTGTATTTTGATTTTGTTGTTCGCCCTCAGGAACAACAGGAGCTCATTGGCCAGTTGGAAGTGCTAGGGATCGCAGAATCACCTTTCATCCGAGTACTGAACGGCGATTTCAATGGGTATCGACCGTTGACAGAGAAAGCCTGCGGAGTTCTCCTCTTGGAGTCGGATTACGGGAAAGGTGCTTTTCCGTACAAGTCTGTTTCTTATCTGGAAAAAGGCTTTACCATCCTTTGCTTTAAGGATTCTCCCGTCAACAGGTTGTTTGGCCCGTTAGGGGTAACTTTTGCAACTGGATATGATAGCGGCGAGGTTACAGCGACAATGGCACGGGCCGCTGCAGAAGATACCCATGTTTCTTGGCAGGAAATCTGGCAAAAACACAGCTGGGCTGAGAGGCTCAAAAAGATACAAGCACTAGCGGTGACTGCAGAACGAGAACTGCGTTAACGCTATTTTGCATGGATACGTTGAACGAGAGATTTAAGTCATGGGAGTTAAATTGAAGCCCCTAATGGTTATGGCTGTGGGAAACACCGTTGAAGGCGATTCGCGCGTTGAAAAGATGGCCGTGAGCGCTCATGACCAAGGCTATGAAGTTGTCATTGTAGGCATGAAGCACCGGGATGTTAGCATGCTTGGCTCCTACGAACGTATTCCCATTTATCGACTCGTTCCGGATTGGAGTCAGTACCTTGAATGGCGCCGTCGTCAGCCGAAGGAGGAAATGGGGGCCGAGGACTATATCGACCAAGAAAACGAGAGGATTAGGAATGAAGTAGCTAACTTAAAGTCAAAGACCGAAGAAAAAGTTGGCTTTGTCCTCTCGATACGAAATTTGCCCCGTCTAGTTGCGCCAAGCCGTTTTAGTCAGCGTCTCGAGAAAAACGTTGACGTTAATGAAAAACTGGCTCCAGTATTTCAGAAAGTCATTGACGCCCGTGAAAGCTGGGTTCGTGCAAAGTTGAATAAGCAGAACTTGGGCCAGTGGCTTCGCAGTGGTCAGCCAGGGCAAGCCATTGAACTCTGGCCTCAAATCGGCGGATTTGAAGAGTTGTTCCTTCGCGCGTTTCGGGAACTACAACCAGACATCATCCATGTGCACGATAGACACCCAATGTCGGCTGCGAAGCTATACCAGGATGAGAGGCTGAGAGACGGCGTCTTTGTTCCATGGATCTATGATGCCCATGAGTATTTGCCGGGTCAGAGATTTAGCGGACCGGCGGGGCACCGCTATGGTTGGCTGGCTCTCGAATCAGAGATGATTCAATACGCAAATCATGTCATTACGGTCTCAGCTCAACTCGCAGATAAACTACAGGCACGCCATCATCTAGAGCAAACGCCAAGCGTCGTAGTTAATGCGCCTAGCAGTGCCAGAATTTCGAATACTGACTTAGACCGCCAATCCTTGCGTGAGGAACTCGGTCTCGGAGATGAGCCCTTGCTGGTTTACGTAGGCAAACTGGCCGAGCGTCGCGGTATTTATACGGCTGTAGAGGCGATGCCTTTGCTGCCTAACGTGCATCTTGCTTTCGTAGGGTCAAAGGACAAGGCGCCGCGCGCGGAAATTGAGAAGCTAGCAAAGAAACATAAAGTCTCTGACAGAGTCCATATTGTGGATTATGTTCCTTCCAAGCACGTTACAAGCTACGTTTCCAGCGCAGATATTGGCCTGAGTCCCTTGTACGGAACTAAGGCACATCATCAGGCGTTGGCGACAAAAATTCGTGAATATATTCAGGCAGGTCTACCTATAGTAGGCACGGATCTACAGGCCCAAGGCTCTTTTATCCGGGAAACGAAGGTTGGCCGGGTTCATGAGGAGCGAAACCCGCACTCCTTTGCTAAGGCTGTTAGAGAAGTCCTCCACGATCTCCCACGTTTTAAAGAGCGAGTTGAGCTGATTCGGAAGGACCATTCTTGGGAGTCCCAGGAGGTTGTCCTCGGGAAAATATGGCAGCAGTTTGCTTCAACGCCGGACGAGGACGGGACAAACTTGGACTTGTCAGTTGAGGTCCCTCCTTTCCGACGCGGAATGCTCAACCGGACGTACCCCTTACGACGTCTACTGACCACTATGGATGAAGAAGTTGCGTTAGCTTGGAAAGGGAAGATTTACCTACAGCAGAGTCCGCTCGAATGGAGCCTTTTGGGTAAAGCTTATGGCGCTGTCGAGGAACAATTGCATACATGGAATCTTCTCCTAAAAACAGCGGATCACCTGGTGACCCTAGATTATGAACCGCTCTTCGAAGAAACATTGGGGACTGGCACCAACCTAAGGCACCAATTGGGACGTTCAGGAATCGGCCTTTATGCTTTCGTGTCGGACGATCAGCTGGCTGATCCATATGAAGAAATGGCGCTAATCCCTGGGAGCCACTGGGAGTCCCTCGACAAATCGATTTTGGTTCGTCTCGCAGCTAACCGCGAAACCGCGCGTAAAATTCTTAGAGACCGCGATGCAAAGCTGATTTCTACCTCGCCGGGAGTTTTGAAGCTCGGACTTCCATCAGTCTGGCTTCCGAATTTCAATCTCGACCAAACCTCGATGGTGCGGCAGGATCTTCAGTCGGTTGAACCAATTCGTATCGGAATCTTATCTGATAAGAGGCCGGAACCGGTGATGTCGGCTCTTAGACAGCTACGCGAGAATAACAGCTTTTTCGAATTTGTTGAGGTCAATGAAAATGGAGGATGCAGTCAGAGCATCTCAATTCTGATTGATCGGATTGGTAGCGGATTCCATACGTCGGCGGCCCTGCTTGCCATGCAGAAGGGGATTCCCGTTTTGGCATCGTATGATCCTGGTATTCTCGGTCAGCTAGAATCCTTGCCGCCGTACTTACCGATATCTCTAGCCTCAATCGATGCTCAGATTCGTAGCGTGGCAAGCGCGCTTGTTTCACAGAACGGCAACGACGCTGGTGATGCTTGTGGGACCAGCCAAGAACAACTTTCGGAATACCTCGAGTATCTCGCTAAGCTTGAAAAACCATTTGCTCCCCACAATTAAAGTCTGAAACTGACTCTTATTGAATTAAGCGATTGGAAAAATACGTCCTTAAAGGTGCTCGCTCATGTTAAATCTAACGATCATCCCTCGAAACTGGCAGAACGACAACTCCGAAGAGATCGAGCGCAAACTCGATACAGTGCTGCCTGAGATATCTAAATATCTCGGAAAGAGATACTTGGCAAAGGCTCAGGCTGTACGCAATTTGGGCATGGGCGGGACGACCTCCGTAATTTGGCAATCGCAATCGCAAGCTAAAAAGCCGTGTTTTGCTTTAAAAAAGGGGCGCTGGGCATTTGCGACAAGCCCTCTGCATTCGGCATCTCTCATTGATGCCATTTCTACGCGTGCCGGTGACCTTCGCTTTGAGCAGCCTGTGTGGGGAAGCTACGCGGCGATTATGGGAGACAAAAATACCAACCGTGTATTCGCTTGGAATACGGTCCCAGCATTAGAAGCCATTCACTACGGTCAAGATGCACATTTCACGTATATTTCCAATCGCCCATTATTTATTGCGTTGGCGATGAGTGATGGAGATTCTTCTCGTGTACAGCTTGATGAGAACTACGCCTATGAATATTTGAATTTTGGCTATTCAGTATCGGGGGTTACGCCCTTTCGTGGTGTTAAAACTCTCGCACCGAGGTCTTCCCTCCGTGTTGTTGGGGGTGCGATTCGAATCGGAGCAGCTCCGCAACAGGCGGAGATCTGTTTGGAAGAGAAGGATAATCGCTGGTTTACCGGAGCTGATGAGCTTTCGCAAGCCTTCTTGAACGCCACTGAGCGTGCATTAGATAGACGAGGGACTGATCATATTCAGCTGCGTCTTTCGGGAGGACTTGATAGCCGTATTATCCTAGGTCTTTTTAGGGATCGTCCAGAAGTAGAAGTCACCGCGGTAACGCAGGGTGAGGCTACGTCAGAAGAAGTAATGGTTGCTGCTCAACTCGCAGAGGTTGCTGGAGTCAAGCACCGTGCAGTAATCCCTGGGGCCAATGTGCCTAGTAGTTTTGTTGATTCAATGCTTAAGTCGATTGCGGATTCGCAAGGTTTCATACCTTCTGAAGCATTGGTTGCACCGTATGAAAATGCTTCACCTATTGAAATCGGTGAGAACTTGGTTGCGGGGCAGTGGCCATTGTTTAAAGGCGTTTTGGACAAGACTAATGCCAATTCCCTGGAATACGTGTACCGGCGTTTTGGTAAGACGAACGCCAAGCTTCTCAACCCTGAGTTGAACCAATATAGCTTTGAAGTGTTCGACAACTGGTTGGCATCGGTATCGGCTACGACAAATCTAGAACTGCTTTATATGCATGGAAGGGATCTCCGCTCTTCTCGTTACTTGCAGCCCCATGTGGTACAAGCCGATGCAGAATCCCAGGTAATGTATCCGTTTTGCGATTCAGAAGTGGTGGCGGTCGCCGATGTTCTTCCTGCGCTGAATCGGATGCAGAATGTATCTGCTTTCCTTGCGGTATCGAAGATATGGGAAGACGCTCTCAAAGTTCCCACTGCGCGAGGTGGGGCCTTTAAATTTGAGGCCTCTGCCCCTCTTGAGGGTGTCTCCGGCCAATTCTACGAGCTGCGTAAGCAGGCCCCTAAGCCGTTCCACGATGAAGTGCACAAGTTAAGCAACGATGGTCCTGATTTCATTAATTTCTTCTTGACTCCTATCACTTCAGCTGCAAAGTTCTTGGTTTCGAGTGGCCGCTGGGCTGACCTCGCGTCCATTCTGGACTCGGAATTTGTGGACAAAATCGTAAAGCTGAGCGCGTGTAGTGAGGAGGAAGCAGTGACAATGCATCCGGCCCGTGCACCTCGAAAAGATTTAACTATTCGTTTGTTGAGAACTCTACTTGTAGAGCGTTGGCTGTCGAAAGAGTGGTTGGTCAGCTGAATTTCGCGCCGCTAGTCTTTCATTTCATTTGTCTATGCCGAAAGGAGCCCTGTGTCGCTCTACAGTGCCCCAAATCGTGGCCGTCCTCTCGTAATTTCTGGTGGTCTAGGTCGTCTAAATTCAATTCCTCAGCTGCTGAGTGGAGTCCTAGTGATTCACACCTACGATGCAGTGGTGTTTGATCCTGAAGAACCTTTTTGGCCACAAATTGAGTCGCAAGAGTTGCACCCCACTGTACGGTTTTATGTGCACTCGTTGAACTGGATTGACTTCATCGTAGATCGTGCAGTTGACCGCCCTAAAGCGGAGTGGAACGACGCTATTGCTTCGGGAGTTGAATTTGCTTGCACTGTAGCCTGGCACTGGTGGGAGACGAATAACGTAACTCCCGAATGGAAAAACGATGAACACGTCTGGGGCGGGCATGCTGTTGCGATTAGAGCGGCGTCGTTAAGCGTGCTGAGCGAGCTTTACCCTGAGGACGAATGGCTTTATGAAGCCATCACGTACCACGGTCAGTGGTTGTTGGAGCATTTTGATGGTTATTGGAACCATGGATTGTCACAGGCGCTGTCGCTAATGATCGTAGGGGGCAGGCTGAGCAACGAGGAGATGGTGGACACTGGTGCCAAGCGCGCCGTAGCTTGCCTCGAGGTCATGATTGACGAGGAAGGCGCCATCAACGAGCAAGCGCCCGAGTACTCGAATTACATTGAGCGCCTGCGCAGTACTGCTGTGGATGCTCTCGAGATGTTTGACGCGCCAGGAGTGGAGAAACTTAAAGCAAAGCAGAGGCCGTTGGAAGAATTCATCGCGCACTCGTTGACTCCAGCGGGAACCTTTGTGGAGGTAGGCGACTCGATGCCACGGCGTCCTAATTTTGTCCGCGGCGGTGCATTGGAATATGTACATTCGAATGGTGCAACTGGGACTGAGATTCCGCGCGTCAAGGTTTATAATGCTGGCTACGTCTTTGGCCGCTCCGGATTTGGCCAGCTTAGGCCTAAGGAATTGGAGAGCTATTACACCTTGCGCTTTGGGCCGCCGCGGCAGATTCATGGGCACTTTGACCACTTGTCACTGACTTATTGGGACCAAGGGCGAAACATAATCGTTGATGCCGGTCACCCAGGTTATGCTAAAGGTCCGCTGCGTTCCTATGCGCAGAGTCGCCCAGCACATAATGTGCTCACTGTCCGGGGGAAACAGCATGATCCTGAGGTGGCGTCACGATTGGTCGATAAGCAGATTGAGCAAACATGGTCTGCGTTTGACCTCGAGGACACCGCTTGGGAAGGCCTGCGCTGGAATCGCAGCGCGTGCTTCGCGGATTGTGGCCCTTTCGTGGTCTCTGACAGTCTCGGGCACACACGCACTGCAAATTATGCGGAGCAGCGTTGGAACGTGGCACCGGAGTTCGAGTATGAAGGCTCACTATATGAGGTGGTTCGATTCCGTTCCGGTGTTGATGGAACACAGCTGGTATTCATCCGCTACGGAATCGAAGACTCTCGCTTCTTTGAACCGACGGACGTGAACTTGGCCCGTGGTGACCGGGAAAGCCGGCGCGGAGTCGTGTTCCGCAACGAACAACCTACCGATACGTGGACTCTAGGATTTGGCCGTGCCAGCAAGGACTTCTGCGTCCTTACTGCAGTGGTGGTTGCCAAGCCAGAAGATAAGGTCGGGTACACCTTCAAGGATAACGGGACTGGCAAACGAGTCCTGCGTATCGTGCGAGGAAACCAGACGTTCCTTTTCGACTATGACATCCAGTCGCAGCGAGTACGAGCGTTGTCAGCTCCCATTGAGAGGGGTTACGCAGACCGTGGACTTACTCCACGCTGATGCGCTCCGCCACCGTACGGTTGATTCGCCAGTCAGCGCGGCCTTCGCTGAAGCCGGAGTAGTACAGCTCGAAGGTGAGGTCGTCCCCGTTGCCGTGGGGGACTAGGGCAGATTTATAGAGGTTGGGGTAGCCGGATTCCTCGTGGGAGATGATCGGGGTGTCCGAGCGCTTCCAAGTGACACCGTCCTGAGAACGCAGAAGGTAGAGGTTACCTTGCTTGACCGTGCCAGGGATGATGTGGACGAGGCCGATGTATTCACCGTCGTAGAGTTGGACGTCGATGTGCCACAGGCGCTGCCCAGACGTGAGGCCAGGGTCAAACGACACGGTGGTAGGTTCAGACCAGTTTTTGAGATCCGAGCTTTCGTAAAAGACCACGCGGTTAGGCACACCACCGCTGTTGGCGACACCGTAGAGGCGCCACTTCTCTCCTGTCCAGATGAGGGCTTGAGACATGAACTGAGGCTCACCGGTCCAGATCTCTTCTTTCTCAGACCAGTGCACTCCGTCGTCGGATTTCACTAGGAAGATACGGTTGGTCTTTCCGTTCGGGCGATCGACCATGCGCCAAGTCAGGTACATTTCGCCGCTAGGAGCCATGACGAGTTGGGTGTCGGAATTGTGCGGGTTAGGTTTGCCCAGCTGGTCATCAATGGGGTTAGTTAGTCCCTCTGGAACCTGCCAAGTCCAGCCGTCATTGGAGACGAGCACATTGGGATCCTCAGCGCCTTCATCGCTGGCCGGGTAGGGGGTCATTGCCATCCAGTACTTCCAACCGTTCCAACCATTCTCAAAGTAGAGGACTGAAGGGTGGGTAGCTTGGCCGCTGCCTTCGTGGGTGGGCAATGTCAGCTGCGGGCCGCGAGGAGCGGTCCACGCCCACAATGGGTCCTTATCTTCACTGGTGGCGAGCCGGTCTTTGATATCGGCTACGTGCTTCGCAAAACCAGGGGAGGGCTCCACGGATGTGACGGGGGCAGGAGCTGTGCTCGTGGTCGGTTCCGCCGAGGAGCTGGGTTCCTCAGTAGGTGCCGGGGAGGATGAAGGTTGAGTGGACTCAGGCGTGGAAGTGGGAGTGCTTGGAGTTGTTGCAGGGGTGGTGCTCGGTGCTGGGGCCGAGGAGGAGCCGTTGGAGGAGCCAATGCCGGGCAGTATGCCGGCGATGAGAGCCAAACCGCCAACGCTTGCAGCAAGCGCTACGAGTGCGGCAACGGCCTGCCGGACCTGTTCCTCATTGAACTGGGGAAGGGCAGGCGTCTGGAAAGCCGGGAATTGCTGTGCCTCAGCAGGTGCTGGGGTGGTTGTCTGTCCGGTAACCAGAGAGGCGGTGAGGGCTAAGGCAATGAGTGCTTTACCGGTGCGTGGCGGTCGACGCATGAGAAATCCTTTGTGCATACGAGTCGGACTCTAAGAAGTTTAGTTCGTGAGGGCGGTAGAGGAAGAACCTCAAAGGGGGAGGAGCGTGGGCGAGCGTCCTGCGCTGGAATTAGGACACGACGAGGTTTAGCTAAACGGGGACCTGTACGCGTTCAAGAGTTATTGGGGGTGGTGGAGGGATGCTGTGATTAGCTGACCCTCTCTGTGCTGTATGAGATCCGGAACCCTGCGTTGGCTCTGATAAAACTACAGCACACCTAGTCAATAATCTCTAGACTTGCACGAAACGCGCGCTGGGATCGTCCGCAAGGTCCTGGCGCTCAAGGTGAATTGTCTAGAGTGAAACTAGATGTCGGAGAATGGGACACTGCGGAAATCTATGAAGCCCTCACGGGTCTCTGCAATGGCGTTGGGCGCGGCAATTGGTTGGGGTGCCTATAGCTTACGCTTCGACTGGATGCAGAAGGCGGGGCTTGCCGCGACGGTCATCGGCTTTGTCGTTGGTGGCCTGATGATTGCCATTATTGGGTTGAGTTACGGCTTTACTATTCGTGCGCTGCCGCTGACTGGTGGTGGGGTGGCTTTCGCTATGGCCGCGCTCGGTCGGACTCATGCGTTTATCGCAGGCTGGGCGCTGACACTGGGGTAGTCTTGCGTCGTCCCGTTGAATGCGTCGACGGTCACGCTTGTCTTCCGCGTCACGTTCCTTGAATTGGTCATGAGAGGTGCGTTTCCTGGCAAGTTTCAGTCCTTTGCCGTTGTGATCATGATTGTGGCGGTGGTGGTCATAGTGGCGTCGATGGTGATTTATTACGTCGCCAAGCGCCCGGAGCTTGCACCAGCTTTCCCAGTGGACGTCCCGCCGGCTGCGGCGGTTGCGACCATCATCGCTTTTGCCCCGTGGGCCTACGTGGGCTTTGATTCCATTCCGCAGCTGGCGGGCGAGTTCAACTTTTTCGCCGAAGAAAGCGCTAGGCCTTCTTATGTGGGGAATCATTGCGGCGACGTTGATCTATTTGGCGATGCTGCTCGCAACCTCCATCGCTGTGGGAACTCGTCACGATGCTTATGAAGGGGAGGTTTGGCCGTCGGCGGCAGCCATCAGTGAGGTGATGGGGCCTGCTGGTCTGGTGCTCATGGTTGTTTCCGTTAGTGCCGGAGTCCTTACTGGTCTGAATGGATTCTTCACTGCGGCAAGCCGTGTGTTGTTTACCCTTGGCTGCGTCAACTTAGTCTCGAGTCGGCTGGGTGAGCTAAACGGTAAGCAGCGCACGCCACGTAATGTGATTTTCTTGGTGTGTGCGGTGTGCCTGGTAACCCCGTGGTTTGGGCGCGCGGCGTTGACGTGGGTCGTCGATATGTCCAGTGCTGGTATCACGGTGGCGTATTTCTATACGTGCTTCTGTGCATGGAAGATTGCGCGCACTGGGCAAATTCCTGGGATGTCCAAGCCGATTGCGCTGAACAAGTTTTACGAGTACTTCGCGCTGGCTGGGTGCATTCTCTCTGTCAGGTTCTTGGCGTTGCTCTTCGTTCCGGGCTCGCCTGGCATGCTGGGAACGGCTCCGCTCATCGCGTTGGTGATCTGGATTGTGCTGGGGCTGGCCTCGTGGGCCATTAAGAGCCGTCAGCTGAAGGACGTGCCGCCGTAGGAGACGGCGGCGTTGATTTTGGAGTAGTGGGCTAAGCTAATTTCCTGTGCAGCAGAAACACCAAGAAGCAACGGTTTTCCATGCATTGCGCCGATGGAAGGGCGCGAGCCTGTCGTGAATAAGCTTGTTGATGGAGTCAGTATCGGTTGCGGATGCATCTAAATTCCTCGCGCCGCTCACGATTGCCATACCCGTCCTTACCGCGATGTGGGAGGCGTCGGCAGTATCTGAATCCGTGCTCATCACGGCAACAATAGCTGTTGCCGTCGTGGTGGTCCTGTACTGGCTCGGGGCGGTTTCCAAGGAGAGCAAGGACCGCTATTCCTACGCTGTCCGGTCGCTAAGTGCACGCACAGTTAAGGCATTGAGCGAAGCGAAACTGTCTGAATACCAGAAGTCGGTGGGATACAGGATGGAGGATTTTGGGGGAAGGCTGTTCCTGAAGTCGCAACGCATTGATGAGTTCATCCAACGAGGCGGGCTAGAAAAGCCTTGGGAATACTCGTCCTTTAAATATCGCTTACCAAGTAGGTTGCAGCAGTTCAAGTACCTAAACCTGCGCCGCCACTACGCCAAAGGGCGGGCGATGTTCAATGGAAAGCTGTTGGGGCTCGCATGCGACCCAGATGAGAATAGTGCCGTGATTCAGGTGCATCCTATTGGGTATTTCGACCACATTACGAGCAACCTTGTGGTGGATAATCTCTACTTCACCCCAGGCTATGAGGAACTCATTTACGACGGCAACAGCCTGATTATTAATCCTGAAACTGGGGAGCTCGTCAACTTCATCGAAAGCAATGCTGCCAATGTGATTGGCTCCTCAACTCTGGTCATCACCAAAGACAACAAGATAGTCATCGGGTATCAGGGTGCGATGTCCGATAATTCACGGAACTCGTTAATCCCGTCAGGATCCGGCTCGGTGTCATTGTTGGATGGGAAGTACTCCGCTACCTTTGCCAATATCCTCAGCATCGCTGCTGAACGTGAGTACTTCGAAGAAGCCGCTGTTCCGGGTACGAGGAGGTACCTAAAGAAGCTTTCGAGCAACAAGCCCACGCCCTTCCGCTCATCGGTGACGCTTCCAGTTCCAATAGTCACCAAACTCATCGGTTTCCTGCGCGATCTGACACGTGCTGGGCTGCCTGACTACTTTTGCTTGTCCTATCTCGACTTGCCTGCAGATAAGGCAATTGGGTCCAAGGAATTCCGCGAAGAGAAAGGACTCCAGAGGGGGATGCACTGCGTGGAGATTGGGGCATCGGAAAGCGTAGCTGACGCACTGGCGAGAGTGATTGCTGAAGCCGAATCTGAGGGACGGGGAGCGTCTATGCAAATCCTTGCCATCCGAGACATCCTGGTGAACATGGAAGAACGAGGAGTGCTTTCTGCTTTCGTGAGCAGCTTGAAAGGCGAGGCTTCTGTTTCCACTACACTGGATAAGGTTCACTCGGCTTAGGCAGTCCACGTCGGAGTATGGTGAGGAAGACTTAAGCGGCATAGCTTAGTGGACAGCCAATTTGTTTGGAACTTGTGTTCATGGAATAGGTGATTGCTGCCTAGCTGCTAAGTGCTCCATTACTTGTACACGAATTGTCAGCAACCCCAATTGAGAGGCGTTGAAGAGTAGTAATTTGGGGGATACCTTCAACAATTCTCAAGGCTATAAAGCAACGGCAACTAAAATGGAGCACAGTAGTTTGCGTATACAATATTTTTCGCGCGACGATTTAGCATTTAATTACATGGCCAATAAGAGCGTCGAGCTTTTTAATAGGCAGAAAAAGGGGGAGGGGGAACCGGAGGTAAATGATCTGGTTGAGTGTATGCATGCCGCCCGATATCTGGACGATATTCTGAGGGAATCTGGCGATGTTGATATTTCCACCGCTGACGTAAACATGTTCAAGCAAGAAGCGGGGACGTCTTTGGGAAAACTTCTCGGGGGAAAGACTGTGCGACAGTTAGGGGAACTATCGAAGAGCCTGGCGATCGAATATCGACAGGACTTTATTGACTGGCTTTTCAAGTGTAGGAAGAAACTGTTTGAGGAAGAGGATGTTGCAAAGATCTTGTATGAAGCAGGCTTTCCTCTTTTTGAGCTGGTGGATGCAAAGTGTATGCGGACACATCAAGAGGAGGAGCTGGCGGAATTGTATCGACAGAATCCTTATCCTGCGGCAGAGCTAATCATAGGTGCAATCTTTAATGTTGCAGAGCATTGTTCGTTTATTCCGAAACAATTAACAGATTCGGATATCGAGAAAATACTGGAGGCGTATCTCGCATCTGGGCAGGAAAACCTGAGTTTTGTCAAAGTTGTAGCTGAAGCTAGAAAATCTGGATTTACGCCCACTTCTGGGGTGAGGGCCTTGTCTCCGAGGACGATGCGAGGGTACCGCCGATTTTACCAGGACAGTTTGTCCGACTTGAAAGAAGGCGACCGCATCAAACTTGGCGTCAAAGTTCTCCTTGTAGATGATCTGGACGACTTGATCTCTTTACAGTTCAAGGAAGAAACCTGCGAGGAGGTAATAAGAATTGATCGCGCTTACCTTTTATCGTCGATGTCTAACGAAGAGATATTAGACAACTTCATCTATCTATTTGGGTTGACTTCAGTCGATGGGATATTGACAGCACCTTCGTATGCGTCGGAGGCTTCTGTGTTCGAGAGAGTTGCCGGGGTGCGGGCAGCGGATTTCTATCCGGAAAACGTGGTCTTCAATTTTAAGGAAATTCGATTAAATGCGTTAGTTTCTTTCTATCACAGTTTTCTCTTGTACAACGGTGTTTATTTAGAAGAGGTGGTCAAGTGGTTTTTTGAAATCTATTTGAAAGAAGAGTTTGGAATCCGCGACTTTCTGTTCTCGATTCCGTCTGAAGATACTTCTATGCTTGAACGCTGCAAAAGTTTATTACCGGGGATTGAGAGCGTAGTCCAGCAGTACGCCTATTGGATTGAAGAGGGGGAAGTGGATCATGAGCTTATAGAGCTCAGCGGTAGGGACATCGACTTCGGACACCTACCGTCCCGGGTGAAATGCAAGTACCTTGTCCCGAACGCTTGTGATGAAAAGATTCGTGCTGTTTTGCATCTATTGTTCTCTGACCAGAGTGTTCTCCTTTTACAGGAAGAATGTCGGGTTGCAACGGACTTTCCTAATGCGGTATTGAGTGCGGAGTTATCAGTTGAAGATTTTGGGCTGCAACAGCAGAAGCATGCTTTAAAGCTATTGGAAGAAGTTAATCTTGTCTCGATTGATACTGGCGCGGTGCAAATCGTTGACTGGGTTGAGGTAGAAATCCTCAGGCGCGTACATCAACACGGAGCCACTATGGTTACTGGCCACCTATTGGGGGAGCGCGCTGCATCTGATCGTCTTGTGGCTTTGGGGCTCCTGAATTGGGAGGGGAAACTGTTAACGCAGGAAGAGAGTGAATATTTTAATTACTGTTTAAATAATAAGTTTCGCAACGGTCTCGCACTTCGAAACATCATTTTGCACGGCGGCATGCGTATTGCTCAGTCCGAACGGGAACAATTCTTATCTTACTTTTTAGTCTTAAAGCTGCTAATTTTCTTGGTTATTAAAATCAATGACGATCTTTGTTTTTATAGAGATTGCAGTCAGAAGAAACGGAATTCTGGTGCCAGTACGGTTGAAAATCTGTGAACCATCGCTGGCCCATGGTCGCTATTCTCCGTTTGGATGAGAGGATATAGTCGAGCCGGTTCCAGCCATGACGAGTTCCATCTGGTCACTCCAGACATCGACTTCCAGTTGCCGTCCAAGGATTTGTGGTCTGCTAATCGCCAGTTTCTAAGTTGCAGTTGCTCGTTAGCTGTGGCATCTGCATGCGCAAATGGCTTATCTAGCATGCTGAAAAGGCAGAGTCAGAGATTCCAAAATTAGCCAGCTGGAACTACTCTTGGAGCAGATAACACCGCATATCACCCGTGAAACTCCCGGTCGGCGCCCTAGGATCTGACGAAATCCTAGTTCGAGGTGAGTATCGACGGCGGCATTGGATGAGGTTGCAGAGCCAAAGCATTCTAAATTTTCAGATACGCTCATGCGAGACATAGCTTGGGGCACCTAATGCGGGCTGTTCCAGCGTTGGTCGGTATGTGAATCTAGGGTTCTTCCGGCCGGAAGCCGCCAATAATGTAAGGGGTTATTCTGTCGGTAAGAGGGGTGCGTAATCTAGTTTTTGTTTTGACGGGCTTCAGTCATCTGAAGCGGCCCCTGTGATAGCGGTTGTCGGAGAAGGAGGGAGAATTCTGTGATGAGAGAGATTGAAATTGATAGCGTCTCACAGTTTTTACATTATGTTGACAAAACTCTCGAACAAACTGGTGCTGACTTCAGGCAGAGATACGTCAGTGGTAAGACTCACTTTAGGGGACATTCTGACAAAGATTACCAGGTGGTTCCGAGCTTGTATCGGCCTGTCCAAATGGGAAACGAGCTTAATGAAAGATTCTACGAACACGAGCAAATTCTCATTCAAGAGGCATTGCAGCTTCTGCCATCGGAATTTCTCGGGTTGACGCAATTCCAACAGCTCTGCAAAATGCAGCATCTGGGATTGCCAACGCGTTTGCTCGATGTTACTTCCAACCCTCTGGTGGCATTATTTTTTGCATCTGCTGACAATCGCGGAAGCGACGGGGAGGTAATCTACATACCCCCGCTTCCCGTGTTTGATGAGGCACATGCCAGTGTGCGTGATTTGATTGATTTCTCATTTCGAGGTGACTGGAACGCTTTGAATTTGGATAATTTTGGGGAGCAATTAGTTGGAGGGGATTCTATGCGGGCTGACTATGATAGCGCTCAGTATGCCCTTCAAGTTTTGACAATTCCTTTTACCATCGTGGCGCCGACTTTTAGTAACCCTAGGGTTAGAGCGCAGGCTGGGGCGTTTCTTCTTCCCGGAATGGAAATCGAATCTACGTCTCAGGACAATGGACGACAATATGTCCGATTTCGCACGAACTTGACGGAATTAACTCGTTTACATGCTCAAGGCTATCCGGGGGATGGAGAGAAAGAGGGTCGGTTCAGAGTGGTGATACCTGCACGGAATAAAAGAAAGCTACGAGAGCAACTTGACCGAGTAGGGATCAACGAAAGCAGTCTGTTTCCGGAACCTGAACATCAAATGCACTATATTGCCGAGGCATACAGAAAGGGGTATAGGGGCCTCGATTTTGGTTGGGAGAAGAGGTTCGAAAACTAATGCATAGGGAAAGGTGCGGACTGCCTAGGGGGTTAGTTGGTAGTGTTCAGGCCCTGCGGCCGGTTGCAAGGCAACCGAGGCGAAGACAGCGATGACTCCGCTTTCGTCAGGTTTGAGAAACTCGGACGGCGAAGAGTGATGAAGTCACTTACTACGCCGTCAGCGACTGGTCTCCATTCACGATGGTGCTTCAATGAGGAATGTAAAGCACTATGAAACGAACATCGTGTGAAGAATAGCTACCTGAGAGAGGAGTCGTTTGATGGATTGGGTGTCGATGTCATGGTGGACAGCTGAAAGGTTAACCGCCGCAATGAACGTTGTGATTGCTGCTGCCGCCATCTCGTCTTTTGTATTAGCGTTACGAACGCTTCGCCTAAACCGAAGAATAAATATCAACGCGAATCGGCCCATGATCATGGCTGAAGTTCTTCAGCCTGACTATGCGCGGGAGCCGTTAAGGCTAATGATTTCCAATCGGGGCCGTTCAGTGGCCAAAGATGTTGTGGTGGCGTTTGAACCGGATCTATCCGAAGTCAAAATGCAAAGCGGAAGCCGAGAAGGTGAAGCATTCCACTCAGCGGTCGACCGAGTTGAAACAATATTTCGGAACCGGGTTTTCTCGACTTGGGTCCCAGGCCACCAGATAGATGTAGCTTATTGGTTGCAACCAAGTGGAAAGCTAGTTGATGGTGGAACGATCGCCGATTCAGCTGAGGGGGTTCCTCCAGAGGTCTTTGCGCGAGTCGAGTATGACGACGAATTGGGTAACCACTACTCGGAGCGATATGAGCTGAATGTTCGCGCCGTCCTCGGAAACGACTTTCGGGTGAGCAAAACCAGGACTAACGGTCGGTTCAACTTCGAGGAACAGATTTCTAAAGATATCCAAGAAAACACGAGAATGCTGGGAAGGATTTCCCGCAGGCTTTAGCTATTGGAAATATCCGAGTCCAAATAGAGGTACGCACGCCGTGTCTGGAATAGTCTTACGTAAAAGCCTAGGAAACGGGGCTGCGTATTCTATACACCCCCGTATCGAAGGAGTAGGAAAGCAATACTGGGGTTTCTACGCCCAGTAGGCGGAGCGTAGGTCGTTGTTTGGTAAAGACGCTTCACACTTGGTGCTTCATCAATACACCCAGCGCAAGGTAGTGAGTTCGACTTTTTCGACCGGCGCCCACGGCCCCTGGGCGTGAATAGGTTCAGTTTTGTAAAAGGTGTTGCCTGTTTCGACTAGAGCAATGTAATAAGAATCGGCGACAGTTTCTACGCTTGACCGGATTCCGGTCTCATTCGGCTCTGAGCTCCTTTACCTGTAAGTAGAGTTGCCGCAGGGCTGCATCGGATATGTCGATGATTGGTTCATACATGAACGCGTTGACGTGGATGTTCTCTGGTGTCATGAGGGAGACACGGTCGAGAATTTCTCGGGTTTCAGGAGTACCAAGCTCGCGTTTTATGAACTCTTTACGCAGTCGTTCCGTTTGGTTATTAGTGATTGTACTGGTAAATGAGTCATCGTCTATTTCGGCGATCATGTATTTTTCTGCGAGGATTCGAATGGCGATGGACAACACGATCTTGTTCTCGAAGTTGATGCCTTCGTCGTCGTTGAGGGCTTGTTCGGATTGTTTGTTTAATAAATCCATCACGGTTTCTTGTGGTGAACTCCAGTTCTTATCATTCTGATCGTGAAACGTATTCTTAAAGATTCGGTCGAGGTCTTCGTTCGTGATTGATGCAGAGTCGCTCTTCCAATGGAGGAGGGACGTGAGGGTCGTATAGTCCTCATCTTTTTCTTCTTTGGTGTATTCAATTATGTTTCGTACAAACGGGATTGAGGCTATGCGCTGCTTCCCGCTGTTGAAGAAATTTCTTTTGAGCTTATTAGCGAACGGATTTTTAATGTTTTCAGCTTTGTTGAGGGTTACCCCAGTGTCGCCTTTTTGAGCCATAAAACACTGTCCATAATTGGCAACTCCTCGGTTAATCACAGTGCGGAAGAAGTCAAAGTTATGCGTCAGGAGGATGAGCTTGAAGTTTGGGTATTCTGTCATCTCCTTGAGGTACTGAATAATGGCGTACTTATTCTTGTAGTCGAACGAATCAGCAAGATCATCGATGACAAAAAGCGTTTCACCGCCTGCGACTTTTCGAGCCTCCACCTCGAATAATACATTGAGTATGTATAGAGCCTTTTTCTCTCCGTTGCTGAGTACGTCAAGTAGGTGCTCCCTCTCAACGCCGGTGGTCTCATCGCCCTCATTGAATTCGAAAGAAAGCTCCAGAACAGATTCTTGGCCAAGGATGACGCTGTTTCTATTTTTTGCACTGAGTCGGAACGGCACGGAGAATCTGTCATTGAAAATCTCGATAACTTTTTCCCATTGGGTGCTTTCCTCTGCTGCTTGCTGCTCAATCTCTTTGCGACGTTTTTTCGTGTCATTGAAACACGTGACGAGAGCTTTTAACAGGTGTTCTTGCTCTTTCAGGTACGATATCCAAACCTTTTGGTGGAGAGCAGCGACATTGGTCAACTCTGGCAGTAGGTCGACTCGGTTCGCAATGAAGTTGAAGAAACGACGGGTGTCTGCATTCTTCTGTAGAGCTTTCTCAACGGGAATCAGTTTCGTTCGTAGCGAGTCGTCGTCGGTAATCTTTCTCTTCTCGTCAGAGATAAGTTTTTCTAGGTCCTGGTGGCTTGATATTTCCCGAAGCTCACCTTCTCCGTGCAAGCTCAGAGAATGTCCCGCGTTGAAAAAGTCGTTTTGGTTTAGACTTTTTGTGACATTTTCCGCGTTGTATAGAGAAAATTTTTCACGACTGAAGAAAATGGATTCGTCGAGGAGTTCGTTTAGCCGTGTGACATATTCGCCTAGCTTCGACTGGAGCTCGGGATCCTGAAGGATAGCAGCGACCTTCTCGTTGAAAATAATGTCGTATGGAAGGTCAGCAAAACGTGGAACCTCCAGTTGTTCAACTTCGTGGTGGATTTGCAGCATAGCATCGATGAATCCGCCGTCTTCTTGAGTGAACACTCGTGGCACTGTGCTGACGATGTCTTGCTTGGTCTTAGATTGGTTTTTTAAGGCGCTGACGAGATTGTTGCGTGCTTCTATGAGTCCAATCTGGAGATCCTCGTATTCCTTTCGCAGATTAGAGTTTACGAGAAGAGTTGAGGTTAACTCGGTTGGCTGCAATTCTTCATCATAGGAAGGAACAACTACTACGTTGTCAGGATTAAGTTCCCTACCTTGTTTATCACTGATAGAGCGCTCAGTCTGGCGACTAGGGAAGACATGATCAGCGGTTTCTTCGCCTCTGGAAAAATCTTTGAAAGTCCGCGCGAAAGAGGTTTTCATTGTGCCGTTGGGCGCGTATATCGCGACGGCGTTTCCCCACTTGAATGTAAAACTCGTGTCTAGTTCACGGATGCCGTGACAGTTTTTAGTGTGACAATGATTTTCTCCATGCTTGCTAGGCTAGTGCGCAAGAGGTGGTCAGTGCAGGATGTATCATTTTTCGACGTCAACGCGGCCCATGAAATACCTGGAATGAGACTTTTTCAAGGACGCTAGGGAGGGCGCTGAAATGTGGGCGATCTCAATATCAAAATCGTCAATTGCTGCTTCGCGGCGGAGGCGTTCCTTAAGCGCTTGAGTCGAGTCCGAGAATTGTTTTATGAGGGATTCTCCGGATTTACGTTTATAAGTGATTACAAATTCAGCCACTGTGCTGCTCCGATTCATCCGACTGTCCAACAAGGATTTCAGTTGTGCACGGCCCCTAATCTAGTAGGAATCGGCCAAGCATGGGGCAGTTCTAACCGTTGCTGCGAGTGAACCCCTGCTTGGCTATGGTCGAGCTCCTCTTCCTGAAAGCCGCGGCGAGGGCAGGGACGTTGGAATCGACAAAGTCGTGCACCGTGGCAGAGATGGTCTCTTTATCATCGGTATCGCGAGTGACTCGGCCAACCTGCTGAATGACAACGCCGCGGAAGCTTACAGGCGCTGCCAGCACAAGAGTATCCAGCGCGGGAAGATCAATGCCTTCGCCAGCCACCTGGGACATGGCTAGAAGGACGAAATGCGGTGTTACGGCAAGCTGCTCACGGACGGCTTGCCTCTCGCTTGCCTTTTGTCCGCCGTGTAGCTGAAGGACGGGGAAGGGGGCGTCGGTAAGCAGGGCGTTGAGGGCTGTGAGGTGTTCGCGTCGTTTCACCAGGACGAGGATTGTGTGCTTGTCCTGCGCTGCTTGAGTGATGACATCGGCGATGAGACGGTTGCGGTCCTCATCCGCCGCCAGAGCGGTGTCGAGGTCGGGCCAGAACAGGTAAGGGGAGTCGTACGTGAACTCGGTGTTGTGGACTACGTAATCGCGGCGTCCGGGGCGCTCGAGCTCGACAGTATGGCGGATAGGGCCGCAAACGAGGGGAAGCAGCTTATCGAGGCCGTCGGAGCGGTACGGTGTGGCGGTCATTCCGAGCATAAAGCGAACGTTGAGGTGCGCGAGGACGTTGGTTAAACCCGCAGCGCCGACTCGGTGGCATTCGTCAACGATGATGTGGCCGTAGCCGGAGAGAAAGTCAGTCTTGGAATCATTGCGGCTGATGGACTGAGCTGTGACAATGTCTATCTCTCCACTGAGCTTCTTCTTGGTGCCCGAGTATTGCCCAACCTGAACTTCCGGGAGGAACTGCTTGAGGGCTTGGCGCCATTGGGTAGCAAGCTCCCTGGATGGAACAATCACCGCAGTGGGAACTTGACGCTGGGCGATGATTGCACACGCCATGACGGTCTTACCAGTGCCGGGAGGGGCAATGAGCATTCCAGACTTGTGCTTGAGTATCTGTTTGACGGCCGAATTCTGGTAGGAACGTAGTTCGCCGGCAAATGACGCATCGATGCGCCGGGGCTTGGGCGTATGACCACGTCGTGTGACGGTATATCCTGCAGTCTTCAGGATGTCGAGGACATCATCGAGCGTGCCGCGGTCGAGAGTGAGGACTTGGTCCTTTTCATCAAAACGTACGATGAGCCGTGGAGTGCCGAAAGTGGAGAAACGCTGGGCCTGCTTTATATAAAACTGCGGGTTAGCAATAGCACCTAGGTGCCGCAGGGCCGTACGGGTGGTGGCGTCGACGCCTGATAAATCGACGTGGAGGTGTGAATCGTGCGTGACGTGGACTTTTCCGGAGGCCTTTATCCTCTTTAGTTCTGCGCGGGTGGGTGCCTGAGGAAGGGATGTCTCGGGATCAGGCTGAAGCGCAGCGTAGATTCTCTTGAGCTCGGAAAGCGATGACTTCTTCGTTTTGGCCAAAGCCTCAAATTGGTCTGGCAAAGGTTGAAAATTACTGTCGACGAAGACTGTTGTGCCTTCGGAGCGATGGTGGCCTGCTAATGGGAGGGCAATCAGATTGCCGAAGCCACGGTCTCTCGCTGGCAGTGTGTCTTGGGATGGAAAGAACCGGTCGAAACTGGAGAAGTAGGAATCCGGGCTAGCATTGGCGAGAAGCCCGATGCCTACAGAACGAGCGAGGCCGGCAGGAATAGGTTCGTCGAAGAATACCCAGACGTGGGCTCCGTTCCCAGAGCGCGATACTTCTATGAGCGGATCGAGGCCGTGGCTCTTGCATTCTTTTGCGTAGGCGCGGGCGGCTTGCTTGAAGTCGTCATCATCAAAATCGCAGACCAACAGCCGGCAACTATCATCTATGCACAGTGGATAAAGCCCAACGTGGAAGCGGTTGTCACGGCGCAGATGTCCTTCGATCACCTTGGGCGTCAGGGGTTTTAGGTCGGGATTTCTTCGGTCATAGTAGCCATTGCTGGCCGGGTACCAGGCCTTCTTTCCCGCAGTATTTTTGGCCACTGCGTAGACATCTGTCCTCCCCGTGAAGTAATCCATGAAGAGGGCAATCTTCTCTTCCGGTGAGCGGTTTTCAGGGTGAACGTTCGCCGGCGGCGGTGTGGCTGCAGTACTAGGGCGCGAAGGAGTATGGCCGAGGGCCTGCAGTAGTTGGGCTACCTGAGACTCCAATTCGCTAACGCGAGTTTCAAGTGCTTGGAGGCGTTCCTGTTTAGTCATGGTGCGTGTTCCTTGTGCATCGGAACTAGTTTATCGGACGGTGTGCGGCTAAAGGCCTTGTCGGCCTAGCGTTGTATTGCTTAGAATAATCGCAGGACGAGCCGGTTACCGGAACGTTGTCGCCTGGAGCCGCGTAGGCTCCAGAGCTTTTTGGAGGGCCTTCTGGGCGCAGTGATGGAGTGCGTGCCTTAACAGTCAAGCTTTGATTCTGGCGGGAGTGCCGGACAGGCGCAGCAAGTGGAGCGTTGAGGTGGCCTCTAGACATTCGCACACAATTCGGTTGTCCTTAAGAAGAGTCTCACTGCTAGGTGAAAGACGCTTCAGGTGTACGTGTCCTCCTGGGAAAGGAGGGGTGATGACTTCCTCTACGCAAATTCTCCGACGAGTGCTAATCTCTGAAATAAGCAGGTGCTGACTACTGAAGGGCGAAGGAGGGATTAAATTGACAAAGTCGACCGTTTCAAGACCTGACCACATTAATACTTCTGTAACTCAGGTCCAAGATATGGATGAGGAAGACCGTCGCCGCTACGTTGAGTACTTAGGGCGGGAGATTGCCAATTGGTCCGCGGAACTTAACCGCCGTCTAGCTTGACCATTTATCCCAACGAAGAGGAAGTCCTAATCGTCGGGGAATTGGCTTGTGGGTCCCCTCTGCAAATCCGTGATTCCAATCAGTTTAAAGCAAATGTAAACCGACCGGCGACTACTGTTCTCGGGAGAGACGCGTTTCCAACCGCTTGGGATAAAGCTGCAGCACTTCTGCATTCTTTCTGCACCACGCAAAGTCTTTTCGATGGTAACAAGCGGACTGGCTGGGCGGCTTGCTGGTTGTTTCTCAGGCTGAACCTGGCGGTAGGTCCCCTGCTTGGAAAAGTTGACGCAGATGCTTCTGAGCATCTTGTGGAAAGAATAGTTGGTGAAAAAGTTGGCGTGCCTGAAATCGCAGATGCTTTGCGGTCTTTGGTGGCGCCTTTTCTAGGGAACGCCGGTAATCTACCGTCAGGGTTTAGCGTAACTAAAATAACGGATGAAGGGGAAGACTATTTCGTAGGCGTTGGAAAGACTCCTGACGGAACGCGCTTTATCTACTTGTATCTCGCGGGGAGCCAGAGTACTCCTATTGAAATGGTGCTTACTTCCGATCAAGCACGCGAAGCAGCTGAAGAATTACTCCAGTATGCCGATAACCCTCTAGAGAAAAAGAGAATAAAGTTTAAAGCTCGAGCAATTCAAGCGCACTTAGACATGCATGACTGGTCTAGGTATATCTAGGTAGTTTGGACTGCTAGGTCAAGAGCTAGGTCTGTGATGTCTAGCGACTTTTTGGACACGGAGTCCAGGATGTTTTTGGACGGGATGTCTAGTGGCTTTTTGGACGTTTGCGGCGGTGGAATAGCCGGATGGCTATTCCATTGCATAAGCGTAGAAAGGTCGCAGATTTCGATCCCGTTCGTGACGGCAAGACGGTCACACAGTTTTGCAAAGAATTAGGAATCTCGCGGCAGACGTACCACAACATCAAAAGCCGGATAGCGCAGAAGGGTCGCGCAGGTATTGTGCCTGATTCGACTGCCCCGAAGAATCCGATTAAGAAATTTGACGAGGCCGATAAAATCGCAGTCGTCCACGCCAGGCAGGAGTTGATGGAGCAAGGCTTGGATTATGGGCCTTGGTCGATCTACTACTTCTTGTTTGACACTTCAGGCCCAGATTCCACGCCGTCGCGTTCTACAATCGCCTCGTGGCTTCATGAGCTGGGATTTGTTGATGCCAATGCCCGCAAACGGCCACGCAGCTCCTATAAGCGCTTCGCCCGTGATCTCGTCGGTGAACTCTGGCAAATCGATGGACTGGTCTACCGCCTCTTTGACCATGCCCACACACATGTCACGATTTACCAGATTATCGATGATGCCAGCAGATTCGATGTCGGAACCACAGCGTTCGCTCTGCCAGAAAACGGTACTGATGCGCGCGCCGTACTGGCCGCAGCGTTCGCCGACTACGGCAAACCTCAAGAAATCCTTTCCGACAATGGCGATGCGTTCGCCACCTATCACCGTGGTTTTCTCTCTGCTACTGAAACTTGGCTCGCTAGCCAAGGTGTACTTGCTATTGCTGGTTTCGCCCCGACAACCCAGGGAAAAGACGAACGCTCTCACCGCACGTTGACCCAGTTCCTCGATGCACGCCACCCAGTCAGCCTTGCTGAGGTCAACACATATCTGGCTGAATATCGCCAGGTCTACAACGAACGACGACGGCACCAATCACTGCTGGTCGGCAAAATGCACATCACACCACGCCAGGCCTTCGATACCTTCCCCAAGGCACCATCGCCTCAGCATCCACTCGATCCTGAGCAGGTCTGGGCCCGCGTAGTCGCTTATAACCAAGCGCACAATCCACAAGCTGTATCCGAAATGCTAAACGGCCCCGCGGAAGCGGCAACTTCACACGAGGCCTGCATCGATGACATGGCAGCTTTGCAAGGCATACCTCCCACCGATACCCCCACACTAACGGCGCCGACGACAAATTCAACAAACCATCGGGGTATCCCAGACCAGCTCTGCGTAAGCAAAGACGGCGTTGTACGCGTGTGCGGCTTCGGTCTCTACATTGGTCTGAGGTTTAAAAACCGCAGACTCTACTCCACAGTCACAGCCGAAAACGTTGCGGAGTTCTACACGGCCCATGACGGTGAATTCCTCTTCAGCGTGCCACTGCCGATCACGTTGAGCCACAAACCACCAGGTGGTCAGATCAACATCAACCTCGTTGAAGGAATGAAACACCGCCAACCACCGCGGATGAACCCGAAACTATCCAAACCCCGGCCGAAACGCAGGCCGCAACCATAAACCGCTAGAAGTGTCCAAGACCTCCATGGACTCCGTGTCCAAAAAGACACCGGACTCCATGTCCAAAAACCCTATGGACATAACAGAGCTAGGTCAAGAGGCCGGAGATTAGGCCTTACGCACGATTCGGTATAGTGAACATGTGCGAAAGGCTATGGGGTGATAGTTTGTGCAGGGTTATCCGTTGGAAAACTCGTTTGCTGAGTATGAGCATTACTTTCCTCTGAAGGGGCTTGGCGCACATTGTGAGGTCGCAGCGCACACTGTAAATGAGATGGCTCGTTCACCTCGAGTTCTTACTGCAGAAGCTGCGGATGCCCTTGAGGCGGAATTTGAGCCTAAGATTCGTGGGGCTCAAAAATGGGGGATTTCTCTACTTCCTGATGAGCTAACAGCGGCGGCCTTGCAAGCCGCGGGTGCAGCTTTGCACTCGATCGGCCTGTTGCTGAAGTCCGATATTCGGTATCCGCTTACACCATCAATTCTTGCCAGGCCTGCTCTAGAAAACGCTGCTCTAGTAATGTATGTGAATGAGCAAGAAGACCCGTGGGTTAGAACCGCTCGAGCGGTAAACGTCGTGATAAATGGGTACGAGAACTCTGACGCTGCAAGGCCCGATTCCAAGCTTCATGACGCTTTGGAGGCGCATCAAAAAATTAGGCAAGCGTTTGCATCGCAGGGGTACGGCAGGCGTCACAGACTATTGCCGTATACAGATCTGGTTGAGACGTATTTTGATGGGTTTAAAGGTCGTGAGATGTACAACGAGTTCAATCGATCAGTGCACCACAATGTAGTCCGCCAAATTGAAATAGCGATCTCAGCGGATAT
Source organism: Corynebacterium sp. HMSC074E01 (assembly GCF_001808885.1). Classification (NCBI taxonomy): domain Bacteria; kingdom Bacillati; phylum Actinomycetota; class Actinomycetes; order Mycobacteriales; family Corynebacteriaceae; genus Corynebacterium; species Corynebacterium sp. HMSC074E01. The sequence goes on along the minus strand of NZ_KV794825.1, from coordinate 10,009 downwards.
CGGAAGCTGCGGCAATGCAATTGAAACCTACGAAGTGGCTATCCGAACCGCTATCGCGGTCGGCGCGGCAGCATTCAGCCTAAAGGAGTTTCGGCACTGCGACGACGTTGATGAAGCACCATTACATCTGCTTGCTGATGTCTTTAAAAGTTGGAGCGCGTACCTTGATGGGCTTGGTGATGATGGCTTCGTAGATTGATGTTTGCTTCATCGAGACGATTGACTGCCGGCTCATTATTGCGACGCAGGCGTTGACTATCTCTGCGCTCGTTGGGCATAATTCTTGGTAGGGGCAGTCCTACTTTGCGTACAGCTGCTCGACCCTCACCGGGGCTACTGGCAGGTGAGGGTCATTTTTAGTGTGCTTGGGGTGTTAGGGGCTTTGCGTTGAGCCGCCACCGAGGGCCTCTTGGACTATTGCGTTGGCGTGCACAAAAGGAATCCGCTCCTGCTCGATGCGCAGTCTTCCTTTGGTGTAAAGCAAGCGGTAGGCGCGTTGCTCGTCGGTGGTGAGGTGGGTGAGGGTGGCGGAGCCGTTGCCGGGGTCGGGGACGGCGAGGTGCTGGAATGCGGTGACGGTGGCGGGGTCCATGAGCAGTGATGTGGTGTGGGGGAAGTGGGCGCGCACGGCGTTGAGGATGGCAAAGCCGGCGGCGTCAAGATCGCCCCAGTAGGTGATGTCGGCTCGTTGTAGCCAGCCCAGTGCCTGGAGTTGGTGGGCGGCGGTGCCGGAGCCGAGGATGGCGATGGTGGTTGGGGAGGCGTCGGCAAGCGTGGGAAGTGCTAGGAAGGTTTGTTTGTTCTCCACGATGAGTACCCGGGGTGGGGTGTCGGGGAAGAGGGTGGCGGCGTCGGCGAGGGGGATTTCGATATCGGAGAGTGCCGGGGCGTGGTTGAGGTAGCGCAGGCGCAGGCGGGCATCACTGCGGCGCAGGCCCAAGTCCGTGATGCCGAAGGGAGCAAGGAGCGCCAGGAGCAGGCGGCGGTGGGTGCCTATCCATTTGCCATCGACGCCCTCCACCGGCACGGCGCGCTCCCATTCGCCGGAGCGGGGATTGGCGCGCAGCCAGGTCAGACACGGTCCAAAGCAGCGCAAGTCGCAGGCGCTTAAGTCCTTCCACTGGTTGTACGTGCGGCGGACGGTATGCGCGAAGTCCGGGGAGTCCGGAAAGATGGCGGCGATGTCCTGGGCACGCTGGAGGGCCCGGTCGTAGTCGGACATCAGGTTCGCGGCGGCAGCGATGCGCGCGGCGCCGGTGAGTATTGCGCGTGTGGGAACGTCGTTGGTGCCAAGGCCCGCGCGGGACCAATTTCGGGATTCATAGATGACCTCTTCCTGGTGTGGCCAGCGCTGCCAGGCGCGGATGAAGTCCTTCGTGGCCTTGATATCGCGGGCGGCGGCCGTAGCTGTTGGCGGGTGCAGCGGCCAGTCCAGGTTGAGCGCAGCGGGATCGGCGAGTGCGTCGGCGAAGTGGTTGCGCAGGTACTTGGCGGCATGCGCCTGCAGGTCTTTAGGAGTCCGCATCGTCGGAGTCCTTGGGGTCGGGTTGTTGGGGGTCGTGGGTGGTGGAGGCGTCGATAAGTTTGTAGCCCGTGCGTGCCTGCGGGCGGCCGTCGATGGTGGGCTCGTCGTAGCTGACCACGATGGTGCCGTCCACATAGGGCGAGAGAGTCTGGATGAGCTTGAACGGCGTGGCCAGAATCATGTGGAATCCAAAGGACGCGAAGACGGACATAGCGGTGCGGGTGAAAGCGGGATCCGCGCGGTCAAAGGCCTCATCCAAGATGATGGACCCATAGGTGGGCACGTCCTGGTCAGGCTCCGCGAGGCGGAAACGCAAGGCTGCGGCCAAACAGAAGAAGACGAGCTTCTGGGCCTGGCCGCCGGAGAGTGAGGCGGAGTCTTGATAGGTGTTGGCCGTGGTTCCATCGGGGTAGCACTCGCGGCCGACAAAGCTGACGTGCCGGCGGGTATCCAAAACCACGTTGCGCCAGCGGATATCCTCCGGCTGGCTGGAGCCGAGGCGGCTTAAGATCTTGTCCAAGGCGTGGTAGCGCGCAATGGCTGCCGCTGGATCATCCTCGGTGACTTCCGCCAGGCTGTGGGAGGTGGCGGCATCGAGATCCCGCTGGAATTCTTGGACCACCTGGCCGCGGGCGTCCTTGACTTCGATGCGCAGGGTGCGTTCACCGTTGAAGGGAGAGCGCTCCAGGGATTTGTTGATGTACTCCATGCGCATCTCAATATCGCTGCGGGCGCGGCGCAGATCCGTGGCTAGGTGGGAGAGGTTGCGCACCGTCTGGCCGTTGAGCAACTCGAGGAAGCGGGCGCGGAAATCAGCCAGGCGGTCTGCCCGGAGGAACTTGAGCTTCTCGATGCCCTCGCCGGCGAAGCTGGCCTGCGGTTCCAAGTCGGCGGCCTCCGCGGGCCACTCGGACAGGTAGGCGTGCAGGACGGAGACGATCTTGTCGTTGGCCTCCTCGATGCGGCGCGCGGCCGTGCGGGAGGTCTGTTGCAAACTGGCCTGGACTTCATCGCGGCGGGCATCGATGTCATCGATTGTGAGACTGCGCTTGCCTTTGTGCAGGGCTTCAACGACTGCTGTCTCAATGTCCTTGTCCGCGATCTCCGGCACGGGGCCGATGCCGCGGCGGCGAGCGGTGGAGCGCTCTAGCTCGCCTTCGACGTTGCCCAGGTGCTTCTGCGCCTCGTTGAGTCTGGCGCGGGCGGCGTTGAGCTTCTGCTTGGCCTGCGCGTGCGCGGCGGCCAGCGCCTGGGCCTCCGGGGAGGAAGCCAGTGAGTCAAACTGTTCTTGCAGATCACGCTTGCGGGCCTCGGCGGAGGCGGTGTCGATGTCCTGGAATGAGGTATCCAGTACCTGCTGGGCCTTATCGCGCTGGGAGCGCAGGATGTCCATCTTCCGGTTGAAGTCTTGGACCCGCTTGGCCGTAGCGCGGGCGGTGGCCTTGGCGTCGATGAGCTGTGAACGCAGCAGTTCAATCTTGGCGGTGTTGGTGGAGCCCACCCGGTACCAGGCGGTGCCGCTAAAGCGCGTGCGGTCATCCTTGATGAAGCGCGTTGAGCCGTCCTTGTCCTTGGGGCGGCTTTCCAGGCCATCGCGGGTAATGGCCGGGGTCTTGGTGACTTTTTCTAATTCCGCCACCGAATCCACGCATTCGTAGTTGAAGCGGCGCGAAATGTGGTGGCGTACCCAGCTCGCCATGGCGTGGTCTTGGAACTCGAGTTTGTGGATGAGCTGCCGCGGGCTGCGCGCGGCTGCCGGTGCCGGGGCAAACTCTGGGATGGTGCGGTATTCCAAGCGCGTGCCCACGTTGCGGGAATTGACCCACTGGTTGATGGCCTCCCGTGCGGCTTCGGGCACGAGCAAGGTGGCGGCGAAATTGTGCAGCAGCTTCTGGATCACCGGCTCCCACTCGCTCTGGTGAGGGCTGATATCGATGAGCTCGCCGGCAAAGGGGAGCTCGGACTCGGCATAGCCGGTATCGCGGGCCAGTTGCGAGCGCAGCTCCACCAAGGTCTTATCGATGTTGGTTCTCCGCGAGCTGAAGGAACGCAGCTCGCTGTCCAACGTGGAGCAGGCGGTGGCGGCGTCGCGGGCGGCCACGCCGGCTTCCTGTTGTTGATTGATAAGGTCCTCGAAATCGGCCTCGAAGTCCGCGATTCGGATTTTCGCATTGGCCTGTAGTTGGGCGAAGCCATGCGGGCTGAGCTCGTAGTGATCAGTCCACTGACCGGCCGCTGCACTAAGGCGCTGGAACTCCTTCGTGCGGTGCTCAAACTCCTTTTCGGCGGTTTCTATCTTGGCCCTTAAGGTATCGAGCTCACCCGAACTGAGCTGGGAGACGGCCACTGCGGCGAGGCGCTCTGCGTCATCGAGGTGAGCAACATCGGCCTCAAGCGATGCGGCCTGAGACTGGGCTTCGGCCAATTGCGCCGAAAGGGCCCGAATGCGAACGTCCAGTTCTTCAGCCACCAAGCGGGAGCGTACAGCTGGCAGCGCCTCAGCCATGGCTTCCGCTTGTGCTTTGTCCGCCTCCGCGCCTGTGCGCTGGGAATGCAGCTGGGGCAGGGGAGCGAGCGTATCAATCTGGGCCTTGACGTCTTCGACCCTTAAGTAAGCTTGGCGCAAATCCTCAAATTGCTCGACGGCCTCATCCGTTTTCTCAAAGGTAGCCGGACGGTCCAGCATGTAGTCCCTGAAGAGCTGGTCCAAGCTGGAGAGGGACTTCGCGGATTGCGTGCGGTGGAGAAGGAGCTGGCCCTCCACATTCTTGATCCCTAAGCGTTTGCGGAAGCGGTTCGCGAACGTGGTGTAGGTCGGCGTGAAGGACGCGCCGGGGCCTTTGTACATTGCCTTAATCTTGCGGGTGTCCAGGCTGCGGGTGAGCAAGGGGCTGAGCTTGTCGATGTCCTCGTCGCCCGGCACCAGCCCATACAACTTCTTGATCTGGCTCACTGAGCTCTCACCGCCGTTGAGGCGGAAGATAGCGATGAGGGTGTGCTGCTTGCCTGCGCCGTTATTGTAGGTCAGCGCCACGACCGAGTTGGTGGCGCCCTCCCGCAAGTACTCGGGGGCGATCTCACCGGTCTGGGCGTTCTCTCGCTGCCGCCACGCGCCGCGCACATAGGAGACGAGGTTGCGCCCGTTGTGCCGCCCGAGGTCTTGTTGTGACGCCGCGTTGAATTTCACGTGACTTTGCGGAACTAGCACTGCAGACATGGCATCGAGCAACGTGGACTTGCCGGAACCCGAGCCGCCTGTAATGAGGAAGCCCTTGCGAGCTACCGGGATGGAGAAGTAGCCGTGGAAAGTGCCCCAGTTAATCAGCTGGATGCGGCTGATGCGGAATTGTCCGGGGCAGAGGGAGGTGTTCTTAGTCATCGGAGGCAACCTCCTGCTCTTGGAGCTGCTCCGGTTCCTGCTCATCCTGGTCTTCCGCCTGCGCCAGGCGGGCGTATTCATCCCGAATAGCGGAGACCGTGGAGGCGTCGAAAAGCTGGCGCAGCACCGGGGAAACCTCAAAGCGGCCCTCGGTCTCGGTGGCGCTGATGAGGGAATAGTCATTCTGTATGCGTTTCATTGCCGCGTTGAAGCGCTTGGTGAAGCCGGCCTCGTCGCGGTTATCCACCGCACGGACATAGCCGATGCTCTCCCGGAGATCCTCCACGTCCACGATGACGCGCTCGCCGGGCAGGGTGAGGCCCAGCTCCTGGCGCAGGTTCAACAAGATGGCGGTGTCGATGTGCTTAAGCTTGTCCGTGCGCAGCACCTGCGGGATGCTCAAGCTGTCTTCCTCCACCATGCGGGTGAATGCGAAGCCTTCGGTCTCATCCACGACGAGCTCCAGGAACACCTCGTGCAACCGGGCGCGTAGATTCTCCTCGTCGGAGATAATCGCCGCCCACAGTACCGGTTCCTTCTGCGCGCGAATGAGCGGGCCCTGCAGCAGCTGCACCAGGGCGCGCCGCGAATGGTAGGTCAGCGTTCCTTTATCGTGTTCCCACAGCGGCGGCTCGTGCGCGGCATCGACGCGGGGGCTGTTGACGGCGGTCACTGTAGCTCCTTAACGGTGGTGTGATCGAAATACATGGTGGGGATCTGGGCACAACGCACGGTACCGTCTTCCTCGGTCCACGTGACTGTCTCGTGTGCTTCTTTTAACGAGGGCAACGGGTGGGAATCCGCGATATGTACCAAACCCACTACGCTGGCTAGACCTTGCGTCGGGGGATAGGCCTGCAGCACCTGGCCAATAGTGCAGGGGCCGGACTTGGCGACGGCCATGCGTACCGCCTCGTGCAATTCCTCGAAGTCGATTTCTGATTCTCGCACCAGCTCATAAAGCGCCTGCGGGTCTTCCGTGCCGGGCTGGTAGGCCACTGGTGTCTCCTCCACGACTTCCCGCCCGGGGTTGGCCAGGCGGATGCGGGAGACCGAATGAATCGACATGCCGATGCGCTGCAGTGGTGTGTCCATCCGGTGAAAGGCCTTCAGTTCGGAGTTCTGTGCGGCATCAATGGCCATGCCGCGGGCCTCGCGCAGCAGCTCAATCATGCGTCGGTCCTCCGCGAATTGCTCGGAGGAGACGTAGTTGCGCAAACTGCGCGCCAGCCCGGTCATGGTCTGGTTGACCTCGAAGCTGGTTTCCTCCATATCGCGAAAGAGGCTGCGCAGCCGCTGCCTCTTGTCCGGGGCGAGCTGCTGCCCGGGTTCGCTTTCCAGAACTTCCTTGATCCATTGGTCCAACCAGGCGTTGCGCTCCCTATCCATCAGGAGGGAGTAGAAGCCGCGGAAGCTGCGTCCGGCCTCCGATTCTGCAATGTGGTCCACGCCGTTGAAGATTTCCTCCAGCACCTCGCCGCGGTAGCCCTCCGGATCTAAGAGCTGTCGGCGCAGCTGGTGGTTGAGGGCCTCGAGCTCATGGCGAACCCGGGCGAAATCACTCGGCACGGCCATGGCCATGTTCAGTACGTCTTGGACACGCTCTTCCGTCTCTGCGGCGGTGAGGCTTTCAAACTGCCCGAGGTGTGCCTTCTCAATCTCGCGGTCAATGCGGTCACGTTCTGCTTCCAAGCTGGCCACGCGGCTAGCGATGTCCTCGTTGGTATCCCGCGCCAGCCTTTGCAGCGCCGAGCTGATCGATTCCACCCGTGAGGCCGTCACCGCGGTCACCGGTGCTTCCCAGCGCTCAATGGCTTCGAGTGCCGAGAGCGCATCTTCACTGGGCTCGAGCGTTTCACCGTGGGAGCTCTTGCCGGACTTTCTGATTAACCAGCCGGCTTTGACCCAGTCATTGCAGTAGTTCTGTGGCGTGCGGGGCATGGAAAACTCGCTGGCCAAAACCTCGAAATCGGTGACCATGAGCTCGTATACCTCTGCTGCTGGGCGCGCCCGGGTGCCGCGCGGGAAGTACTCCGCAATCAACGCCAGAATCACGGGCGCGTTGTCCGCAGCCAGGAGCCGGATTGCGGCGGAATCGCGCATCAGGCGCCGGAGGGAGAGGGCGCGTGCTTCAACAGACATGTCTTGATTCTGACAGGTGTGCCGGACATGCGCAGTGGAGCGGGGCTCAGATTTTCGAAGCCCTCTGCCTGGTGCATGTCCTACAGAGCACAGATCGAAATAATTACGCCCATGGAGGCGGGGCCATGAGTGAAGCTTTAGGCTGCGTCCACCTGGTCGTCTTGTACCTCAACGCGGCCCATGAAATACCGTGAATGCGACTTTTTCAAGGATTCCAGGGAAGGCGCTGAAATATGGGCGATCTCAATATCAGGATCGTCGATCGCTGCTTCGCGGCGGAGGCGTTCCTTAAGCGCTTGAGTCGAGTCCGAGAATTGTTTGATGAAAGACTCACCTGAGCGACGTTTGTAAGTGATTATGAAATCAGTCATTAATCTGTTCGCTTTCGATTGGCGGGCCAGTAAGGGCGTCTTGTAGTTTTCTCAGCGCTTTGAGGGTGTCATTGTTGTTTTCAGCAGTGTCTGCTAATTCTAACTCATAGTTTGCCATGTGCATGTAGAACTTAGCCCGGTCTCTATGTACATGTGGATCTACGGGGATGGCCCTTGATGTCGCGGTTATTGACTGCAAACCATTCTGCGCTGATTCGTACCCCTTTTCCAGACTAGTCTCCATGTTGTAGAAACGGTCAGAGATTTCGAGCAAGTTTGCCCTCAAAGATTGTAAGTCGGGGTGCGCTGGACGGTACTCGTCTTCGTAGCGAATTCGTCGGCCTGTAAGGTCTGCCAGTTTTTCAAATGTATTTGCCCATTCGGCTTGGAGCTGGGTGCGCAATTGAATCTCCACGCGACCGGTAGGTTTGCTGGTAATCCATACATGCACCGCACGGTATCCACGCTGGGGATTAGAGAGGTAGTTCTTGATGGTTACTTCCGCATTGACTTGCTTGACTAGAACCTCGATAGCCTTGGCAATATTTAGTAGGACAGAGTGAGTCGCGCCCAGATCGAAACGTACACCGGCGAAGTCTTGCATCGCCGATAAGCGGGATCCTCTGTTTAATTTGTCTGCGATGGATGACCTAGTCTTGACTCGGGCAGATTGTACTGCCTCGAAAGGCCCTCGACCGTCAGCGTCTATGGATTGAACCGCAGACGAAACGAGCTTCGTAGTTTCGTCTTTGAGCCATTCGTACCAAGCGATGATTTCTTCTTGGCAATCGGGCGGTGTACTGCGCTTTCCTACATAGAACTCCCCCAACTTATCAATTTGTGAATTTGAGAAGGGACGCTTTTTGCAAAGGAACGTGGCGTCCGTACTTGTTTCATTGCTCACTTTTAACCTTTCCCCCGAGCAGAGCACAATGAATTCAGTTGTGCTCAGCCTCTAATCTAGTAGCAATCAGTCAACCATGGGGCCGTTCTAATCGTTGTCGGGAGTGAGTCCCTGCTTTTCATCGGTATCGCGAGTGACTTGTCCAACCTGTTGAATGGCAACGCCTTGGAAGCTGACTGGGGTGGCTAGCGCAAGAGCGCCCGGTCCCGTTGTCACGTAATGTTCAGCGATTGATTTCCCAGGTCTTGACGTCCGTTGCGCAACGAGGAGAAGTCACAATCTCTCGCATTCCTGAGGAGCTCACCAGCACGGTAGCCGCCGAGCTGCTAGGTGTTTCGCGCCCAACGCTCATGAAATGGGCAAGGGACGGAAAGATAGTTACCCACAAGCGTGGAACGCATACGAGGTTCAAGCGCGAAGACGTATTGCAAATGAGGCGCCAGCGTGCCAAAGAACGTGTGATGGCGTTCCAGGAATGGCGTGCATTCGAAGAGGAGAATGCGCATTTGTTCTGAGGGGACACGTCGCCAAGCGCCCGCCCCTTTCATGCACCGTCCGTGACAAGCTCCCGCAGCGCAGTCAGCGCCTCGCGTGAGGCGGTGCCGTAGCGCTCGCGCAGGAAGTGGTGGGTGGCGTCGGGGTTGCCCAGGGAAACGGGCACGTCGCTGAGGTTGTGTAGTTCCGATTCGCCGGCGGAGGTCTTCTCCACGGACCAGAAGCTTTCCGGGCGCAGGCCCAGCTCGCCGGCGCGCTCGAGGACGCTGAAGGTGTGGGAGGCAAAGATGAGCTGCGCGCCGTGGACGTTGATGTCGGGCTCGCGGAAGGCGTGGATGATGAAATCGAGAAGAGCTGGGCGCAGGGCGGAATCTAGTTCATCGGCAACCAGAATCCCGCCGCGGCGCAGGGGGTCCAGCACCAGGGGAGCGGTGGCCATCCAGTTCTGCGTGCCGCCGGATTCATCGGTCAGCTTCAGCTCGTAGAAGGAATCATCGGTCTTGTGTTCCACGATGATGGCGTGCAGCAGGGATTCAATCTCCGCATCGGAGTAGGCGCTGAACTCGTCGGGGCGGCGGAGCCGTGCGCTACTGCGGCTGAGCGCGTCGATGACCGGGCGCATCTGGCGGAAGACGTGTTCCGGGATGCGGTCTTGGTTGAGGCGTACGGAGTGGATTCCGGCATCGGCCGCGCGAAGTAGGGCGGCAGCCTCATGCAGGTGCAGCTTGCCGGTGCGGATGAGGCCGGTGATGCGGGAGGCGGTGCTCATCGCGGTATGCCCGTGCGGCAGGTAGGCCACGTCGTACACTAGGGCGCGGGCCAGCGGGGCTAGCACAGGGTGCCCGTCGCGCAGGCCGGCGGAGAGGATCAGCTCGGTGTCTGTTACGGGGCCGAGCTTGGCGATGTCCCCCTTATCCATAAAGGAACGCGTCCACTGCACCTCCTCACCGCGGGTGCGCACGAAGCAGGGGCTCCACCTGGTCGAGGGCACGCGGCTGAGCCACTCGGCATGCACGCCGGTAAAGCTCCACTGGAAGCCGTAGAGATAGCGCACGCCGTCAAGCTCGAACTCCAGCTCAAAAGTGCTAGGCAAGCGCTGCGTTTTGGGGTCGAGGCGGTACGGGGCGTGGGGGAGTTGGTTGGGTGGGGCGTCGGCAAGCCAGGGGGCCTGACCCCCGGAAAGTAGACACGTC
>NZ_KV794824.1:0-508 GCF_001808885.1 Corynebacterium sp. HMSC074E01 | reverse complement strand
GCCCTAAATAACGAACACACAACCAACACAGCAACCACCACAAAAGCAGCAGAAGACAATGTTGGTGTGAACACACAAAACACAAAAGAACAAAGAAATCACACAACCACACACCCACCACCAACACACGCACAAAGCACGTATCAGCAGCAAGCACATGGTTTAATGCTCGCGTCCACTATACAGTTCTCACACAACACCCCACACCAGCCCAACAACCAGAACATTAACCACTCCGACCATCAAGCTCATGTGGGTTAAACAACCAGGGAACAATGCCCCAGACACCCAACAATGCACCACGTACTTTTTCAAAACAGACACTCAACAAGTGCCGCGCTGGCTAATAAATCATTCTGGTTAAGATGTATCTCCACCCGATTAAACAAACGGTGGCAGCAAGACAAACGCTCACTCAACCACCACGCACGTGAAAAACACTCACATGCTTAAAGACACCAACTGGTGCCACAATAAAATGCTCCTTAGAAAGGAGGTGATCCACCCG
>NZ_KV794823.1:0-349 GCF_001808885.1 Corynebacterium sp. HMSC074E01 | reverse complement strand
TCCATTGGGGCCCACAACACCGCACACACAACCCCTACCAAGTATCACATGCACACGGTTTAGCCTCATCCACGTTCGTTCGCCACTACTAGCAGAATCATAAATTTTATTTTCTTCTCCTACGGGTACTGAGATGTTTCACTTCCCCGCGTAAACCCCCACAACAGCTATGAATTCACTGAAGGGTAACACCCCATAACAGGTGCCAGGTTTCCCCATTCGGACATCCTCGGATCAACGCTTTATTGACAACTCCCCGAGGCTTAACGCAGCCTTACACGTCCTTCATCGGCTCAGCATGCCAAGGCATCCACCATGCGCCCTAAATAACGAACACACAACCAACACA